>JBOFKH010000122.1:0-30190 GCA_051657225.1 Alphaproteobacteria bacterium | reverse complement strand
CTTCAGCGCATGATTTCCGTTATCAAGCTCTGCACGAACTTGGACGCTATGGGTTAGAAAATCTGCTTTGGGATCAATTGCAATGATTTCTCCAGAAACGGGGAGATCACTAACCCCCTCAACTGTTGCATCAACTTCTTGCCCAAGAACCAATAATTTTCCATAAGATTCCGGAACCGGAAAATCTACATAAATGGGATTTAAATCGATAATCGTAAGAATTTCTTCGTTTTTCGCGATAAAACTTCCCACGCTAACGTTTTTCAGCCCGACTGTTCCATCAAAAGGTGCCCGAATCTCGGTTTGAGATAAACGCAACTTTGCAACTTCTAATTCTGCTTCATTGACTTTGAGATTCGCAAGGGCTTTGTCTCTTGCGGCTGACGTACCAAAATCTTTTTTCAACAGATATTCAGAGCGATCATATTCGGTCTTTGATAGTTTAACTCTGGCCTCTGCTTCTTTCACTTGAAGATGATAAACCTCTTCGTCAATTTTTAAAAGAAGGTCATTTTTTTTAACAGCCTGCCCTTGTTTGAATGAAATCTCTTTAACTTTACCTTCAACTTCAGCCTTTAAAACAACCAGTTGATGCGCAACTAAAGAACCATTCATGGTGATGCGACGGGTTATGGTGCCAATTTTTGCTTTTTCCGCTTCTATTAAAACGCTTTTGCTTTCCCGCTGAGAAGGGCTAACTTGCCCTGAACTCCACCATTTGTAAACGAGAATAGAACCCAGTGCGACAAAAAAAAGAATTAAAATTTTAATTTCTTTTTTTCCAACCATATTAATTTTCTCGATCATCTTTTTTCGTTAAACCTGAACACATCTAAAAAATTAAAAAGAAGAAATTTATCATATGCAAACTTCATCTCTAATTAAGGTAAAAAAACCTTGCCACAACAATTTAACCATCTATTTATTAACGTTCTTCTAAGAGACTGTAAAACTAAATATTACAAAATTTTATTTTTCTCTTAAGAAAAAAGATGCGGCACCCCCAGCGCCGCTCTAAAGACATGTGTAGCATTTTATTCTTATTTGGAAAACAGCAAATTTGTTTTCTAACAAATTTTTATTTTTTTGGAAAAGATTTTACACCGAGTTCTTTGAGAAGCTGAGATCCAAGGGTTTTTAATTTGACACAATTTATTTGGTAATTAACAGTTGCATTAACGTGCAGGGCAGACGTAAGAAAAAAATCATTTATTGCATTGAGGATGTCTAAGAGGCTTCGAGCTCCAATTTCAAATTGTTTCACATAAGAAGATGCAACTTGTTTTTTGTAATCAATCGCCTGTTTAAAGATTTTTTCTTGACGTTCCAACGTTTGGATATCAGACCAAGTTGCTTGGGTTTCTTTCTCCAAATCTAGTTTGAGAGAAGAAATTTTCTTTTCAGCTTCTGTAATATTCGCAACCGCACTTTTTTTCTCAAATGCCCGGCTTCCCCCATCAAACAAATTGTAACGCACCATCAAAAGTGCACTTCCTTGAACACGAGTCCCTTTGGTGCCGCCAGCGTTTTGAGCTCTATTCCCAGAAATTTCGGCATTAATTGTTGGAAGAAATTTAGACTCAACCCCTTTCAAATTTGCTTTGACAGCCTCTCCATCTTTTTTCAAAGCGTTCAAGGTATAGTTATTTTGAAGCACGCCTTGAATAGCTTGATTCAAATTTGACGTCACCAACTTGATCTTAGGGTTTTCTAGGTTAGTCGCTTCAACGCCGGTATATTCCTTAAATTCAGCCCGCATTTTAACAAGCTCTCCCTTCACATTTGTAAGGGTAAGGTGAGCGTCTTCTAGGCGAGCTTGAATTTGCAGAAGATCTGCGATGGTAAGATCCCCAGCATCCACAAGATTTTGGGTTTTTTTTAACATTTTTTGATGGGCTGTAAGATTTTCAGCAGCTATTTTATTAAGCTTTTCTAAGCGAAGTATTTGCAAATAAGCCGAAGTCGTTTTAAAAGCAATTTCTTGAATCGTATTTTGATATTGCTCACCCGCCTTTTCAGACAAAAACTCTGCTTTTGAAATGCGAGCTGAAGCATATCCTCCATCATAAATAAGTTGGCGAAGGTTTAAGGAAGGAGAAGACTTAAAAGCCTGCAACTCTGCGTGAGTTGGCGTTGTTGTCATGGACGAAACCCTTGTATCTTCTCGAGTGTATTCAAGACCAAAAGGAACCTCCACACCAATTTGAGGAGAAAAAGCCGAAGATTCTTGGGCGATCAATGCACGAGAAGATTCCATAGATGCTTTTGCTGCTTGGATTTGCGGAAAATAAGCAATAGCTTTTTCAACAGCCGTCTTTAAAGACATACTGAAAGAAAGATTTATATTCCAAGAAAAAAGAAAAAACGAAATTAAAATAAGTCTAGACACAAGCATCCCCTTTGCTGCTTTTTGCGGTCAATATTAATAAAAATTTTACAATTTCGCTCATACCATAAAAAAATAAACCATATAAATCAATAAATTAATTATTTTTTTTATAGAAAAGAGTTTTACATTGCCAGAAGAGAAAAAAAATAAAGCGCCTCCTTCCGTAGAACCACAAAAAAAACCTTCAAATAAAGCTGATGTGTTGCTTTTATGTTTGGAAACGTTAAGTGAGCTTTTGGAAAGACCCTTTTCAGAATCTGCTTTTAAAGCTGGGCTTCCTACCCAAGGAGGTTTTGTGACGCCCGATTTGGTCCTGCGTGCCTCATCCAGGGCTGGGTTTTCTTCTAAAATTTTAAAAAAGAGCTTAGAAGATATTTCAACGGTCATGATGCCCTGCATTTTGCTCCTTGAGAATAATCAAGCCTGCGTATTGGTTGGGAAGAAAGATGCAACAACTTATTTAATCATTTTTCCAGAATATGGAAAAGGTGTTCAAAGCGTTAAAGGCGAAACGCTAGAAAAATCTTATGCGGGCCAGGCGCTTTTTATACGACCTGCTTTTCAATTTGATACCCGCTGGAAAGAACATCAAAAAGTTTATGGAAAACATTGGTTTTGGGGCGCTTTTGAGCTTTTCAAGGGGCTTTATCTGCAAGCCATAGCAGCTTCTGTTTTGATCAATTTATTTACCATTGCAACGGTTCTTTTTTCTTTGAACGTTTATGACCGCGTTCTACCCAACAACGCTTTTGAAACGCTTTTTGTTTTATCCACTGGCATTTTTATAATTTATATTTTTGACTTTATAATCAAAATGCTCCGAGGATATTTTTTGGATGTTGCAGGAAAAAATTCAGATATTTTAATTTCCAGCAAGCTCTTTGAGCATGTTTTAAATTTAAAAATGGCTTCAAAACCTATTTCATCAGGCGGTTTTCTTAACACCTTAAAAGAATTCGAGGGCCTTCGAGATTTTTTTTCCTCCTCCACCCTTGTCGCCCTTGTAGACCTCCCCTTTTCTTTGCTCTTTTTGGCCACCATCTTTTGGATCGGAGGTGGTTTGGGCTGGATTCCTGTGATTGGAACGATTCTTGTCTTAGTTTGGAGCTTTTTCTCTCAGCCTAGCCTTCAACTTATCGCAAGTCGCTCTTTCCGAGAAGCCATGCAAAAACAAGGCATCTTAGTTGAAGCTGTTCAAGGCCTTGAAACCATCAAAACCCTTAATGCAGAAGGTAAATTTCAAAAACTTTGGGAAGATATCGTAAGCAGGTCTTCCCTGTCTGCCACAAGACTTAATTTTTACACCATGCTCAACATGAATTTCACGTTGTTTGTTCAAAATATTGCCTACGTTTCCATCATCATCTATGGGGTGTTTTTAGTTTCCCAAGGCCACTTATCCATGGGAGGCATTATCGCTTGTTCTATCCTCTTGTCACGGTCTATGATGCCTCTGGCTCAGGTTATCTCAATCCTTGGGCGTTTTAACCATGTCAAAATCACCCTCAAGGAATTAAACCATATCATCGAACTTCCCGTTGAGCGCCCTGCCGATAAAAATTTTATCCACCGGAACACGTTTCAAGGTGCGATTGAGTTTAAGGATGTTAACTTTGAATATCAAAATCAAGAAACGCCGGCCCTGCAATCCGTTAGCTTTAAGATCAAACCAGGAGAAAAGGTTGGGCTTATTGGCCGCGTAGGGTCTGGAAAAACCACAGTAGAAAAGCTTATCATCGCGCTTTATTCACCCAATTCTGGAAGTGTGCTCCTTGACGGTGTTGACACACGCCAGCTGGACCCAAGCGATATCCGGGCGAATGTTGGGTATGTCCCCCAAGACATTTTCCATTTTTTCGGATCAGTCAAAGATAATATCCGCATGGCAGCCCAAGGGGTTAATGACGAGGCGCTGGTTCAAGCGGCGCTCTTATCAGGGACCCATGAATTTGTGAACCGAAACCCCCAGGGGTATGACATGCCCGTAGGAGAAGGGGGAAGCTTCCTTTCAGGTGGTCAACGCCAATCTATCGCCATTGCGAGGGCTTTGGCAGGAGACCCGCCTATCCTTCTGATGGATGAACCAACAGCCATGATGGACCCAGCTTCTGAAGCAATTTTTATTAAAAATATGGAAAAAATTACCCCCCAAAAAACCCTTTTGATGATTACCCATCGGATCAATCTGCTGAGTCTTGTTGACCGCGTGCTTGTATTTGATCAAGGAAAATTGATTGCGGATGGCCCAAGGGATGAAATTCTTGAAAAACTTCAAAAAATGAACACAATTCCAGCCCAAGAGGAGAAAAATCGTGTCTCAAAAAAATGAAGATTATGAATATCTTCCTCCAACCGTGAAAGCTTTTATGGCGAAAAGCTCTAAAATGTCCCTCTGGATGCTCTACGCAACCCTGGCCTTATTTCTGGCGTTTTTGATATGGGCAGCTTTTTCTGAGGTAGACGAGGTGACAGTTGGTACCGGAAAAGTGGTGCCTTCCAAACATGTGCAAGTGATTGATAACCTAGAAGGAGGTATTTTAAAAGAAATTCTCGTTTCAGAGGGGCAAATCGTACAAAAAAACCAAATTTTGCTGCGTCTAGAAAACGTTGCAGCAAAAGAAAAATATCGTGAAAACCAAGAAAATTATATTCGTTTTTTGGCCATGAAAGAGCGCCTCAATGCCCAAATTGAGGGAAAGCTTTACCAACCTTCCCAAGAAGTGCTTTCAAAAAAGCCAGCGATCGCAACGGAACAAGTCCGCTATTTCAAAACCCAAACTGAAAAAACGAATTCTGAAATTGAGATTGCTTCCCATGAAACAGAACAACGTAGGCAAGATTTAGAAAATCAAAAAGCCCAGCTTAATAAATTTCAAGCCCAGTATGAGATTACGGAAAAGCAAGTGGCGATCAAAGAGCCCCTTGCCAAAAAACAACTGGTTTCCCAAATTGATTATCTTAATCTAAAACGGGAATTGGAAGAACAAAAAGGGCAAATGAATTCCCTGCGAACCGCTATCCCCAAAGCGGAAGCAGCCTTGAAGGAAGCAGAAAAAGTCGCAAAACAGATTCGGTTTAAGTTTCGGGATGAGCGCTTAGCCGAGCTCAAAGACGTTGAACAAAAACTTCAAGATGTGAAGTCTGCCCTTGAAACGGATAAAGACCGCGTAACCCGAACGGATATCCGCTCCCCCGTGTATGGCATCGTGAAGCTTCTCAAAACAAAAACCATCGGTGGAGCCATTGCTCCAGGTGCTGATTTAGTTGAGGTAGTGCCTTTGGATGACCAATTGTTGATTGAGGCGAATGTTTTGCCTGCAGACGTCGCCTTTTTAAGGCCTGGCTTGGACGCCATGGTTAAGGTGACAGCCTACGATTTTTCCATCTATGGAGGTTTGAAAGCAAAGTTGGAAAATGTAAGTGCAGACTCCATTGTTGATGAAAAAGGCCAGAGCTTTTTCAAAATTCAACTGCGGACTGAAAAAAACTATCTCCAAAAAGATGGTAAAAAAATGCCGATCATCTCAGGGATGCAAGTGACAACCCATGTTTTCACGGGCAAGAAAACCATCCTAACCTATTTACTTAAACCCTTTGTTAAAGCAAAATACGATGCGCTGCGCGAACGTTAGATCCTTTTTATTGGGAAATTTATGCCCCTATGCCAAAGCTTTGCTGAGTTCAAGTCCGCCTCCCCCAAGGGGCGTTTGCTGGGGGTTGATGTGGGAAGCAAAACCTTTGGCTTGGCGATGTGTGATGAAACAAGGCTTATCGCTTCGCCTTTGCAAACGATCCAGCGGAAAAAATGGACCCAAGATAGCCTTATTTTAGCAGATTTTTTCAAGACATTTTCGCTTCAAGGCCTTGTGGTAGGATGGCCTTTGAACATGAACGGGAGCCAGGGGCCACGTTGTCATGCCACGCTAGCTTTCGTCAAAAATTTCTTAGCTATTGCGGATTTCCCCTGCTTCCTGTGGGATGAACGGCTTTCCACCGTTGCCATCACTCGAACCTTGCTTGAGGCTGACGTCTCTCGAGAAAAACGGGATAAAGCGGTAGATAAACTGGCCGCTGCTTATATCCTTCAAGGCTTCCTCAACGCTCTTAAGAACTAGGCATCCAAGAAGAAAGCCAGCTGGTTTCTTGTTGTTTATGCCACTCAGGCCTCAAATCAACCCCTTTTAACAGCAAATAGCTATCTGCATACCAGGAGCTTGAAGGGAAGTTGTGTCCCAGGACAGCAGCTATCTTTTGGGCTTCCCCCCTCATGCCAAGGGCGAGGCCGCATTCCACCAGACGGTGTAAAGCTTCAGGGACATGGGTGCTGCGGGCATGTTCCACCACAACCTGGCGAAAGCGATTGATGGCTGCCATGTATTGATAATTTTTTTGATAAAGCCTGCCGATTTCCATCTCTTTAGCCGCGAGGTGATCTAACACAAAATCTCGTTTAAGGCGCGCATCCAGAGCATAGGGGGTTTCAGAAAAACGGTTAATAACTTCATTGAGGGCGCCCAAAGCAAGGACCGTATTTTTTTGATCCCTTTTAACTGGACCAATATCTTGGTAATAGGCAAGGGCTCTCAAATAATAGGCATAGGCCACGTGGGGGTGTGTTGGGTGAAGGGAGATAAAAAGATCCAGCGTAGAAATAGCTTGATCAAATTTTTGTTGCTTATAGGAAGCATAAGCAGATAAAAGCTGAGCCTTTGCCGCCCAAGCAGAATAAGGATGTTGACGTTCAACCTCATCAAAGGTAGCAGCTGCTTCTTCAAAATTTTCATTCTGAAAGAATTGGTAGCCCTCCTGGTAAAGCTCCCCCACAGGGCGATCAACATAGGGCTTTTCTTGTTTATCACAACCAGCTAAACACAAAACCAATGCCCCCAAAGGCGCAACAAAAGGCTTCAACGTACGCATACTCAAAATCAGCTTTCTCTTTTCAAAAACTTCGCTTTAACTCAATTCCTATCTGTTATAAGCTGATGTTTCAAAAACAGCAACAGGCTGAGCTGTAGCGACCCGAAAAGCTGATTTTTTAGAAAAATCTTTAATAATCCCCAAAGCCGGAAGCGGCACCAATTCCCAGGCATCAACGTCAAGCATCAGTTTTTGGAGTAAGAGGTGATTCAGGTGATGTCCCGGATAAATCCCCCGCACATGCCCCAAAATAGGCCTTCCGGCTAGGGCTAAATCTCCTATCATATCCAACACTTTATGGCGAGCACACTCGTCTGGAAATCTCAGGCCTTCTGGATTGAGGACTGTTTCTCCATCCAACACGACGGCATTTTCAAGGCCCCCACCTTTGATAAAACCAGCGGCTTGCATCTGCCGCACCTGCTCCAACAAGGAAAAAGTTCGGGCAGAAGCCACGACCTCAAAATTATGTGTCTTCGATGTGTAATGAAAAAATTGCGTTTTTGCACCTTTCAAAGGAACCTCAAGGGTTGCTTCAAAGTAAGGGGAAGGGGTGATTTCGAGAAAAGCTTTGCCTTCTTGAACCCGCACAGATTTGCGGACGCGAAAAGCCTGCCGAACAGCAGGTTGTCTGCGAAGGCCAACTTTTTGAATGGCCTCAACGAAACCAAGGGAGCTGCCATCCAGGATGGGAAGCTCTTCCCCTTCTACAAAAATTTTTGCATTATCAACACCACAGCCGGAAAGAGCTGCCATTAGGTGCTCAACGGTCGAGATTTTTGCGCCAGTGGGATGGCCCAAGGTGGTGCAAAGCCTCGTATCCACAACAGCGCGCCAGTTGGCTTGAACCTCCACAGCATGTTTCCCTTGCCCAAGGACAAACCGAACGCCTTCGTACTCAAGGGCAGGCGCCAGACGCACCTGAACCTCTTTGCCGGAATGAATCCCAATCCCTGTGCAGGTAACCTGGGAGAGAAGGGTATGCTGTTGCTGATAAGAAGGAATCGTCATGCTACGCTATAATTTAACTTATGAAACACATTGCTGTCAGTGTACAAGACTAGAAGCCTTGACTACAAATCAATCTTTTTTACAAAGATATTACATAAGCCGCCGGGCTTTTTCAGGAAATCTGGGTTACAAAATACAACTAGCTTTAAAATTTGGTTTTATGATAAAAATAAAGTTATGGAGAAACAAAAGTCAAATTTAGAGCAGCGGTGTTTGGCCAAAAGCCTGCGGATGACAGACCAGCGGCGCACCATCCTGACCATCCTGTCTGAAGCTACAGACCACCCAGATGTGGAACAGGTCTATCAACGGGCCTTTAAGCTGGATCCCCGGATCAGCATTGCCACGGTATACCGCACCCTTCGCCTTTTGGAAGAGATGGATATCCTAGAAAGCCATGATTTTCGAGAGGGTAAATTGCGCTATGAGGAGGCTTCATCCCAGCATCACGATCACCTCATCAACATGAAAACAGGTGAAATCATTGAATTTCAGGATGAAGCCATTGAAGCTTTGCAAAAAGAGGTCGCGCTACGTTTGGGCTATAAGTTGATTGATCACCGTTTAGAGCTTTATGCGGTTCCCTTGGAAAAGTCACCTCGGCAGGATCCGTGATGCACGAAGGATTTTTTTGATGACCCCTCCCCTTTCACAAGCTGTTGCAACACCTCTAGCTCCTTTGCGGAAGCTTTATATGAAGACTTATGGTTGCCAGATGAATGTCTATGATTCCCAGCGGATGGCAGAAACCCTTGCGCCTTTAGGGTATACCCTGGTGGAATCCCCTGAAGGGTCGGATATGATCATCTTAAACACCTGCCATATTAGAGAGAAAGCTGAAGAAAAGCTGTTTTCAGATCTGGGGCGCCTGAAGCCTCATAAAACGGAGAATCAAAAGCTGATTCTGGCAGTGGCTGGATGTGTCGCCCAGGCCCAAGGCGAAGAAATCTTTCGCCGCGCCCCTTATGTGGATATGGTGTTTGGCCCCCAAACCTATCACCAGCTCCCTGAGATGCTTGCCCAAGCGATCCGCTCTTTAGAAAAAGAGACCCAAGGCCCCGGGCGTGGTGTGGTCAACCTTGATTTTCCTGCTGAATCTAAATTTGATTTTTTGCCTGAGCCCAAAGCCTCTGGCCCCACGGCCTTCCTCGCCATCCAAGAAGGGTGCGATAAATTTTGCACTTTTTGCGTTGTTCCCTATACCCGGGGGGCAGAATATTCAAGACCTGCTTCTCAAATTTTAGCCGAAGCCAAACAGTTGATCGCAGGGGGTGCCCAGGAGCTGACCCTCTTAGGGCAAAATGTGAATGCCTACCATGGGGATTCTCCCTGTGGAAAACAAACCTGGAGCTTGGGGCGCCTCTTTTATGCCTTGGCAGAGCTTCCTGGCCTGAAGCGTATCCGATATATGACGTCTCATCCCCGGGACATGCATGATGAGCTGGTTGCAGCCCACAGGGACATTCCCGCTTTAATGCCCTTCATCCACCTGCCGGTACAATCAGGATCTTCCGCGGTTTTAAAACGGATGAATCGCCGCCATGGCGTTGAGATGTACGAAGGGTGGATTCAAACATTGAGAAATGCCCGCCCAGATATAGCTTTTTCTTCTGACTTCATCGTGGGCTTCCCGGGGGAAACCGATGCGGATTTTGAGCAAACCCTCACCCTCGTTCGAAAAATTGGCTATGCCCAGGCTTATTCTTTTAAATATAGCCCTCGCCCAGGAACGCCAGGGGCTCTTTATGAAGACCAAATCCCAGAGGCGGTGAAAGATCAACGCTTGCAGGCGCTTCAAGCGCTGTTAAATGAGCAACAGCTTTCTTACAACCAAGCCATGGTGGGCTCAACGCTCCCCGTTCTTTTTGAGCGCAAAGGAAAAAAAGATGGCCAATGGATGGGCAAAAGCCCTTACATGCAATCTGTTTATGTTGAGACATCCGAAAATCTAATCGGAACCCTTGGGTCAGTGTCTATTCTCAACGGCTTCGCCAGCAGCCTTTCAGGACAGTTGGTATAAACCCCTCAGGATCAGGAGAGCGAAACGCAAAATGCTTACGAGCGCAAGGGTCATGGATAGCTTTGTTTATGGAGAAAACTGCCTCATGAAACTTCGCAACACCTCGCACGTTCGCGCCTAACTCCCCTTTCCGGACAGTAAACGTGAACGCCAGGCTTAATCGTCGCCTTCGTCAGCATCTTCCCATAGCGTGCTTAAGGTCAGCCAAAGGGACAACCCCAAGAAAAATAAACAGTCAGCCACCTCCAAACGCATCTCTCCTTCCCTTGGAGGGAAGAAAAAGTGTCGAAGGCGCGAAAGTTTAAGTTGCGCGAGAAAAGAAAAATCGTTTAACATCTTGTTTAGCCTTAAATGACTTTTGTGGAGTCGTTGAAGGTTAGCGGCATCGGGGAGTTGTTCCTCCCTGGTGTCGCGCATTTGCCCCTGAAACGTTTGTTCCAGAGACGCGAAACAAGCTCAGCAGGTTTTGTGAAAAAAAGCAGGTTCCACCAAGCTTTTCAAGCACTTACCAGCCAAACTTAACCCTCAACCTAACAAATTTTGTCTTTAAGATCAATCAATTTTATTTTGAATTAAAACGATTTTTTTCCTTTTCACCTGTTGGATGAGCCTGCTGGAAGCAGAAGGCGTTGATATTTTTTATGGATCAATATATTGACAAATAGAACAAAAAATATATATTAAGGAAATATTGTTAACCAAAATGGGTAATTAGCTTCATGAAACTCTCTCGTAAGTCTTTTTTGTATCTCTGTTCTTTTTTCAGCCTGTTGGGTGCGGCTTCGGCTATGCCAGGATCAGATGAGGAAAACAAAGTTGAAACGTCAAATCCGGCACCTGCTGTCGCTCATTTCAAAGCAAAAGACGTGCTTCCTTTGGACATGTGGGCTCAAATACTTAAACATCTCACCCCCCAAGACAAGCTTCGCCTTATGCGGGTTAATCAATCTTTTCGTTCTTTGATGCCACAGTTCATCACAGATTTTATCACAAAGCCGCAGAATTCTGAAGGAGGAGGGTTTTTGACAGCAGAGGCCTACGCTTGGCTTACAACTTTCCCTAACCTTACCTCGTTTAAATTGACTAAAAATTTTGTTACAAGAGATGAAACCCGTCTAAGGTTTCCAGCGCTTCAAACTTTTTTGAGCCAAAGCAAGCTTAAAAAATTAGATCTAAGCGAAAATGCTATTAGCAATTATCCCAGCGAAGACAAATCAGAGTACCCTATTGTAAGTTTGATGCAAAACCTTCCCCAAAGCATTGAAGAGCTTAACCTAGGTGGAAATTTTATATGTATTCATGGTAACAGTGCACTGGAAGGCCTAGAATTTTTGGGCCCCCTTGCTGAGAAACCCAACTTGAAGATTTTGAATCTTTCTGACCTGGGTAATTTTGATCTTGGTTCAGACTTAAGGGGCTTTGATTTATTAAAAAAAACTTCTATAGAGAAGCTTTATCTAGAAAAAACACGCTCCAAAAACGAATATATTGAAGCTTTCATCAGGAATGCACCTGAAATGTCACTGACGGATCTTTATGTGGCTAACACTGGTTTGGAAGTTACGGAAGAATTTAAGGCGGCTTATGCTAAACGTCCTGAAATCTTAAACAAGCACGGCGACCAGTTTAACGTGCATTTTGAACCAGCTTCTTAAGGCTAATCAAAGGGGCAGCCAAAGGCGCGCCCCTTCTTTTACCCCAGCTTTCCCATCAACGCTGCCACGTCCCCCATGCGATTTGAAAAACCCCATTCGTTGTCATACCAGCTTAAAACCCTGCAAAAAACCCCGTCAACAACTTGGGTTTGGGTTGTGTCAAAAATAGAGCTGGCTGGGTTATGGTTAAAATCCGTTGAAACAAGGGGAAGCGCGTTGATGGCCAAAATGCCAGCAAGGTCTCCTGCTGCGGCTTCTTCAAGGTGCCTATTGATTTCCGAGGGTGTTGTGGGACGAGAGGCAACGAACGTGAGGTCCACCAAAGACACATTGGGAACCGGCACGCGAATGGCTGTGCCGTCCAGCTTTCCTTGAAGCTCAGGGATCACCAGCCCCACGGCCTTTGCTGCCCCTGTGGTGGAGGGGATCATGGAAAGCGCTGCGGCCCGTGCCCGGCGCGGATCAGGGTGATGCATATCGACCAAGCTCTGATCTCCTGTGTAGGCATGAATCGTCGTCATATAACCGTGCACCAGCCCCACGGTTTTTTGCAAAACCGACGCAACGGGCGCCAAGCAATTGGTGGTGCACGATGCATTGGAAACAAGGAGATCGGTGGGCTTGAGCATGAGATGGTTCACCCCAAACACAACGGTTTTGTCCACATTTTCTGCTGGGGCGGAAATAAGCACTTTCTTGGCCCCTGCCCGCAGGTGTGCTTCTGCCTTTTCCCGGCTGGTAAAGCGGCCTGAGCATTCTAAAACGACGTCAACCTTGGCGTCTCCCCAGGGAAGCTTCTCTGGATTGGGTTCTGACACAATCTTGATTTTGTAGAACGGCGTTTGGAGGTAGGTTACCTCGCCTTCTTTGTGAAGGCTAGCGGTAAACGGCAGGGCACCGTGAACAGAATCATATTGAAAAAGGTGCAGGCTGCTTTCAGGAGACCCCAAATCATTCAGGGCAACCACTTCAATTTCTTGGTGTTGCTTTTCTAAAAGCGCTCGTAAGACCAACCGGCCGATGCGCCCAAATCCGTTGATGGCAACGCGAACTGACATCCGTTTTTTCTCCGTTTTTTTCTTAAAGCCTTGTGGGACTATAACGAAACGCAGATCAATTGGCCAGTCCGCTTTACCAAATTTTCTTAAAGCCCTTTCTTGAGCGAATCCAAGTAATTTTTAAGGGAAGCTACCAGGTTGGGGGCCAGGTTTGCCGCTTTCAGGTCATCGTGAAATTTTTTGAGAAAGCCAAGAGATTCTGGGGTTGGGTTGTCTTGAGAATCATAACTATAAGTCAAAGCTTCGCTTATATCTATCTTTTTCGCTTGGATGCCTTGGAAGCAATGCCCTAAAAACGTCTCAAGGTCTTTGTGCCAAACAGAAGCTGTTTCCTTTGTATAATACGTTCCACTAGGCATGATGTTACCCATATTGTATTCAAAAATGGTTCCCAACCCGGAAGAGGATACCCAATCTGTATACTTATGTGTTTCCGCAAGCCAATTTAAAACAGAAAGATGGGCAAAATTGCTTCTAAGGACTTGCTTTGTAACATCCTTTAAAGTAACCGTCTTGTCCCTCAGCATCTTCTCAGCGATTGACAAAGATAGTTCGCGTTTTTTATCATTTCCACCATAAATGCTAGCATGGTTTTGGTGGCTATCATGAAAAAGAGTAAACAAGAAATTATTATAAGATTCTTTAGGAACGTCATGTTTTTTAAGAGCGTCTAGAACTTGCTTCACCATGTCAGTATTATTTGTTTTTTTCACATCATAGGCTAATTCACTTACCTTTTTTGTGTTTAATGTTCGCTTTTCTGAAGCATTTAAAAGCTGCACCAGCAAATCCCATTTTTTATTTCTAAACAGAGCATCTAAAAGGGTGGCGGTGAAAACTCCTACAGGGCTATGATGCTCATCCACTGCGGTGTCAAAGGCATCTGGATAGGCTTTCACGAACTTGATAAGCTCTTGGGTGTTGTTTGTCTCAACCCAAGACTTCACAACCTGGGTTTTGGGGCGATAGCTTACAGCGCCAGGGTTCTCTTTTTCAAATGTTTGAAGGGCTTTGGGTGCTTCCAATTGACCTTTAAATTTGAACTCATTAAGGCCTTGCTTGAAGGCTGGTACCAAAGCTTGTTTCACAAACGCAACCAGCTGAGCTTTATAAGCTTGCTTTTGTTCTGGGGTTCTTGGATCATTGAGATCATAGATATAGGTTGTAAAATTATACCCCTTCGAAACAATGTCTGAAAAAGGCAAGAAGCGCAGCTGCATGAAATTGGCGTTGGGACGTTGCTCGCCCTTCTCTTTTACCGTCATTTGAGCTTTGCCCAAAACATCTTTTTCAAAAAAATAAGGGTCTTGGCGTAGTTGATAGAGGATGTTAGACGGCGCAAGAAGCGCTTTATCTCCATCGGGAATAGCCTCGTGTAAAGGTCGGTTGCCATCGGAAACGTAAGCGACTTGGTCAATCACCGCAGGGTCCACAAACATTTGAAGCAAACGACCATGTTGGGGCGTGAGGCCTGCTTGGCTCATTTCACGATAGTGATTTTTCAGATTTTCCATGGCTTCTTTTGAAATGCCGAGGGAGCGAAACGCAGATTCAAGTGCGTCTGCCCCGCCTGAAAATGTGTGGGAAAAATCTGTAAGCCAATAGCGCAGGGTATATTCAAGGTCTACGTTATTATTGAAAAAAAGACCTGGATTCACAGACAACATCACATTTCTATACTGATCATATTGATAGTCTTTTCCTTTGCTATTGGCATATTCAAAGAGATGTTGGAGTGTATACATGTCCTGTTTCACAAACCCTTCGTCCCAAATTCCTCCTACATTAACAGCTTCAGGATTTCCTGAAAGTTCTGCTCGAAGAACACTTAAAACATCATGAAAAAAAGCGTTGATATGGTTCAAGGCATGGTACAAGACATAATCTTTTTTATGTTTTTGTTCTTCTTCAAGCACCTTTTTAATTTGGGACGCCATCTTCCCATCAATGCGTTCAAAAAAATTGAGCTGTCGGTGATTGAGGGAATCCCCCTCATCTTTTTCTGGAATTCCATACATGGCGTATTCTTCCAAAAAATCCTTAAGAACAGCTTGAAAGCTGAGCTGGTTTATATCCAGATATTTTCTGTTTTTTTCAAGGGTTGCCATCAACAAGCGCATGTGGGCCTCACTGGCGGTGAAAGGCAAATTTTCTGGGCTTGATGTTTTTTGATTGCGGTGAATTAAGCGATCTTTACCTGTTTCTTCATCTTTGGCTAGGGTGTATTGTTCCCCCGTTCCGCCTTTGATGCCAAGCTCTGTTCGTTGGTTCGATGAAGGTTCCTTCCCAAATTTTTGGTTAAGGGAGGCGGTTAACTCTTTCTTTCGAAGCAAATCTGCTTCCATGGGCTTGCCCTGCAACCAACGCAACCAACCGATTTTGTTTTCTTCTTTTTTCTGGTTTTCATGATCTCGAAGCATCTCCCGGAAGGGGCTAAAAAGCTTGATTTCATAATCTGCTGTTGGCGTGATAGAAAATTCTTTATGGCTTGAATCAAAAGCAAAAATATCTTTGTTTGTCGCATCAATACGGATGGGTTTTTCCTTTGTAACAGCCTCGTAAACAGCTTTGATGGGCACCAATGCAAAAGCAACAGATTCTCCGCCCCCGTGAAGATTTTTCCCGTTTTTAGCAGCTTCCATCAAGGCCTGGGCTGTGATTGGGGAAACTTCTTTAAAAAAGAGTCGGTAATTAACCTGAAAATTTCCCAAAGCTTTATGGTCTGTTTGGCTTGTGTGCGAAATAGAGCCTCTATAACCTAAATTCTCAAAACGATCGCCTAAATCTTCTGGACCAAATTTAAACACATAGCCCGTCTCCTCCATGGTTTCACGAATGGCCGCATCAGAGAATTTTTCTCCTGAATCTACAAATCCACCTGGATTTGCAAAGGACCCCGCTTCATTTCCAAACTTCCGCATACCTAAAATGGTACAGTATTCAAGAGGACTCTGAGGACAAGGTGTGTACAAAAAAATGCCCGCAGCCTTTTCTTGTTGTCCTCCAGTTGCATACAAAGCGTCTGCATTTAAAAGCCCAAGGGCCAGAATCCATAAACGAAACTTAGATGGATGAAATTTTGACATGTCTTTGTCCTCACAAATATCTTTAATTACAAAGAACTATCAGAATATCTTCAATTTGTTAATATTTTTTAAACGATTTTTTGACAGAAAGAGATTCAACTCTTTAGCCAAATCATTTTGTTGTAAACGCTTTGTAATCTCTGCTGAAAAAAAACTCCCTAGACAAGTGGCGCTTTTTTTTCTAAGGTTCTGTTCTAGAAGGTGTTTATGGCCTCCCGCCCGGATAGCTCAGTTGGTAGAGCAATGGACTGAAAATCCATGTGTCACTGGTTCAATTCCAGTTCCGGGCACCACGATTTTTTCACAATTTCGGCTTTTGCTTTTTTGGCTTACCTGTTTCTGATTCTTTTATTATTGATTGTAAATCAATCTTACCCGCACCCAGGGCCAGTTCATAAGAACCGTATGTCAGCTTTCCAAATACCTCAATTTCAACCTTAGCATCATCTCCTTCCCTAATGCTTGAATGGATGTAGTTGAGAGCCCCGCCGTTGACTAATCTTGCGTTTAATTTTTCTATATAGGCTTTATCCAGAACAAGGGAACTGGCTTTTCCTACAACACTTGCATCAATCGTTGTGATACTGGAATTAACCAGTTTGCAAGGTTGATTAGCAAGAACATGGAGCGCCCCCTTAAAATGGTTTTCAAATTGGGCAACTATGGGAAAACTAGTTGCTGCCAATTCAAATTCATCAACAGAGCTTGGCAAGTGAACACGAAAAATAGCATTGGCGGCCTCTTTTTTTTCGATCTCCAAACGATCAGACGCGATAAGTTTTGATTGTTCAACCGACAAAGCTTGAGCTTGTTGAGAAAATGGGCCAAACGAAGCGCTTCTATAGAGTATAGCTGTTTTTTGTGAACTATTTTTCAACTTGATGCCACTTGCGTCTATGTTTAAACGGCTTTGTTGGGTAGATGGTTTGTAGTAGATTACAGTGATTAAGTTAGCCAATTCATCAGAGATGCCTTCATATTCGAGTCGTAGCTCTTTTGAAGCCGAAGGCTTTACGTAAATTTTCCCAAAAAGCCCTTGGATTTTAATTTTTTTTGGCTTGAGAGGACAATTCTTTTTTTTTGAAAATTCTTCGAAGGAAGATTCACTGCTGATAAGAGGTTGGATTACGGGGCCTGCCCTACAAGATGAAACGAAACAAACGAATAGAAAAAAAAAAAATCTCAAGTAGCTTTTGTTCATATTCCACAACTTTCTGAAAAAAATAAATCATTAATTCAATGCATTGTGCCACAAAAATTAACAATTTTTGATTAAATTTTCAAACAATCCAGTTGAAAACTTAAATAAAATGAAAAAAATGATTTTTTAAAAAAAAGTTCACACCTGTTTTAAAAATATGCTATAAGGTATCCCATGTGTTCCCCGGTAGCTCAGTCGGTAGAGCAAGTGGCTGTTAACCACTGGGTCGGCGGTTCGAGTCCGTCCCGGGGAGCCAATTAAGCGTTGGGTACATAAAAAAAATAGCTGGAAGGCTTTTTTCTCATTCGTTTCCAGATTCAAAATATCAAACTTTTTTCTGCTTTTAGAAGGCTATGGCCCTTTCTTTGGCCATCTTCTGATGTGCCCATCCGTTTGCGGGTTGTTGCTAGTTTTTTGTGTTTAATCTTTGCAAAGCTGTTTCTAACATTTGTTCCTTTTGTTTATAAAATGGTTGTGGATGCGCTCCAAGACGGAAGCCAGCACCCGCTTATTTTTGGGGTGATGGGGCTGATCTTATCTTATGGTGCACTGCGCATGGGAGCCTCGTTCTTTTCGGAAGTGCGAGACGCTCTTTTCGCTCGGGTTGAGCAGCAAGCCATTCGCCACGTTGCGTTATCCATTTTTGAACACCTTCATGGATTAAGCTTATCCTTTCATTTAAACCGTAAAACCGGCAATTTAAGCCGTGGAATTGAGCGAGGTATCAAGAGTATTGAAGCTTTTTTCCGTTTTCTCGTATTCAATATTTTTCCTACATTCTTAGAAATTTTCTTGGCGTGTTTGGTGCTTTTTGCGTTTTATCCGTTTATTTTTGGGTTTTTGACCCTGCTTACCTTAATTGTGTACACCTCTTTTACCTTAATTGTTTCAGAATGGCGAACCCCCTTAGTTAAAGAAAGTAATCGCCTTGATGGCGAGCTTAGCGGAAAATCCCTGGATAGCTTATTGAATTATGCAACGGTTAAATACTTTGGGAACGAAGCTTATGAAGCTGAATCTTTCCATAATTCTCTTAAACAATATGAAAATTCTGCTGTCAACGTTCGGCTGAGTTTAGCATTCTTAAATTTTGGCCAAGCCGTTATCATCACCTTGGGCTTAAGCCTCGTAATGTTTTTTGGGTCCAAAGCTGTTATGGCACAAACAATCTCTTTGGGAGATTTTGTTTTAGTGAACGCCTATTTATTACAAATTTACATTCCTCTTAACGTACTGGGGTTTGCCTATAGAGAGCTGAAGCTTGCCCTGCTTAACATGGAAGAAATGTTTGCATTACTAGATTTAAGAGAGAAAATTGAAGATGGACCAGGTGCATTGGACGCACCTGATGGTGCGGGAGAGATCCTGTTTGATAACGTTTCTTTTTCTTATTCTTCCAAGCGCCCTATCCTTCAAGAGGTTTCTTTCGTTTTATCTCCCGGAAAAACACTCGGGATTGTGGGCCCAAGCGGGTCAGGTAAATCCACAATCCTCCATTTGCTTTTTCGATTTTTTGACCCCATCTCTGGTGAAGTTCGTTTGGATGGGACGGATA
Source organism: Alphaproteobacteria bacterium (assembly GCA_051657225.1). Lineage (GTDB taxonomy): Bacteria > Pseudomonadota > Alphaproteobacteria > Holosporales > JBOFFI01 > JBOFFI01. Next base: position 11,295 of record JBOFKH010000122.1, on the reverse strand, counting down.
TCCGCACCCTAACCCAAGCAAGCGTAAGGCGAAAGCTTGCCATTGTTCCCCAGGACACGATTCTTTTCAATGACACGCTTTTTTATAACATCGCTTACGGTCATTTAGGAGCCTCCCCTGAAGCGGTCTACGATGCGGCGCGACAAGCCCATATCCATGATTTTATTATGGAGCTTCCGGAGCAATACCAAACCATTGTGGGCGAGCGAGGGCTCAAGCTTTCAGGGGGAGAAAAACAGCGGGTTGCCATTGCAAGGGCGATCCTTAAACAAGCCAACATTTTTATTTTTGACGAGGCTACGTCGTCCCTTGATACGAAGACAGAAAAAATGATTCAAGAAAACTTGCGTGAAATTGCGTCAAAGTATACAACGTTAGTGATAGCACACCGCTTATCAACCGTTGTGGATGCCGATGAGATCCTTGTCTTAAACCGGGGTTGTGTTTCGGAAAGAGGTACCCATCAACAGCTTCTATCCCGAGGAGCCATTTATGCTGCATTATGGGAAAAGCAACAACGCCAAACAGAGGGGGTAAAATCATGAAAGCCCAATCAGAAAAAATAAACCTAAAAAGCTTTATATGCTTATTTTTTTGTTTTTGGTTTTTTTTAGGCGGAGGCGTGCAGATAGCTTTTTCTGATGCTGGGCCTCCCCGCATTGTCGCAACCCTAAAACCCCTTCACAGCTGGGTTGCATTTTTGATGCAAGGACGAGGTTATCCTTTATTATTGCTGAAACGAAAAGGATCACCCCATACGGCCTCCCTTAATCCTAAAGATGTGTTTTTTCTTAAAAAGGCAGATTATGTAATTTGGTTTGGACCCTCAGTTGAAGCCGGTGTTGCGAAAAGTATTCAATCCCTTGATCCTGAAAAGGTTATCACTCTCCAAGATGAACCAACCTTTGGCTGGCTCAGAATTCGGGAATATTTGAACCCTATTTCAGCCAAGCACGCACACCATCACGCCATTGGCCCAGATGGACATATCTGGCTAGACCCTGTTCGGGCTCAAAAAATTGTTCAATTTCTAGCAGCCAAGCTGATCGAACTAGATCCTAAGTTTTCTAAAACCTACCAGGCTAATTTAAAAACATTAGAGCAGCGCCTTGCTAATCTGCATGAAGAGTTAACACATCAGCTTGAGCCTTTCAAAGAACAGCCGTTTATCGTATTTCACGATGCTTACCAATATTTCGAAGACCGTTACCAGCTTAAAACCTTAGATGTCATGCTTGCTTCCCCAGAATCTCCCCTAAAACCCAGAGAGTTTGGTCATGTGCTTGAATTATTGTCAAAAAACCCAGATTTATGCGTTTTTCTGGAACCTCAGTTTGAGGCAAGCCGTTTGCGCATTTTCCTGAATTCCCATAAAATTCATACAGGTCGATTAGACCCTTTGGGAAATCAAATTACGGCTGGACCTTTCTTTTATGAAGAACTCATGCGTCGGTTGGCGAAGGATTTTAAAAAATGTCTGATAAAAATAGAAAAGAAAAGTCAGCAGCGCTAACCTATCAGGCGTTGCATTTTGTGGCGTGTGAAAACATCCCAGAAGCACAAAACGTATTTCGCCAATTTGTTGAAACCTATGGGCAAGCTGCCCCCGAGGATGCAGATGCTTTTGTGGTGCTGGGGGGGGATGGATTCATGCTGCGCACCCTCCATCAATTTTTGCATTATGAAAAGCCTTTTTATGGCATCAACTATGGCAGCGTTGGCTTTTTAATGAACAGCCCTTGCCTTGTGGACGAGCTGTTAGAGCGGTTAGGTCGAGGACACCGAACCCATGTTAATTTGCTGAAAATGCAGGCAACGACGCTTTCTGGTACAAAGCACGAAGCTTGGGCGTTTAACGAGATTTCGCTTCTGAGGGAGACCTATCAAGCTGCAAAAATCGCCATTTCTGTTAATGGCAAGCCTCGGCTTCAGGAGCTAATCTGTGATGGCGTCCTCGTTTCAACGCCAGCAGGAAGCACGGCGTATAATTTTTCAGCCCATGGCCCCATTCTGCCCATTGGTTCACGCTTGCTTGCCTTAACGCCTATCAGCGCGTTTCGCCCCAGGCGTTGGAGAGGAGCGATTCTACCCCATGACGTTGTGATAACTTTAGAGGTTTTGGACCCTATCAAGCGCCCTGTCAGCGTTGTGGCAGATGATCAAGAGATTCGGCAGGTCAAATCAGTTTCAATTTTTGAAGATGAAAAAGTGAGCGTTCTTTTGCTGTTTGATGCCCAACACAATTTAGAAGAACGCATTTTGGCGGAGCAATTCTATGCAGTCTAGCGAGAAAAAGTGGATTAAAAACGAACAAATAAGAGACCCAAGAGGGAGAAAAATTTTCAGCTCACTAACCCCATCTGCTTTGCTTGAGGTGGTTGATGCTTCTGCAAATTTTACGTGGATACTGGTTTTGATAACATGGACGCTAGGATTGGTGCTTGCTTTGGTCATCTCTCCCCCTGATTATCAACAGGGGCAAGCGATGCGCATGCTCTACATTCATGTACCAGCTTCTTGGGGAGCGCTGGCGGTGTACACTCTAATGGCTTTGGGAAGTGGCATTTTTTTGATTTGGCGAGCGCCGGTGGGAGATTTAATTGCTAACGCTGCTGCCCCTATCGGCGCGGTGTTTACCCTGATTAGCCTGGTCACAGGTATCCTGTGGGGCAAACCCATGTGGGGCACCTGGTGGGTTTGGGACGCACGCCTAACGTCTATGCTGATTTTGTTGCTTCTCTACGGTGGCTATCTGGGGCTTCGGCATGTCTTTGATGACCCTTTTCAAGCCCAAAAGCCTGCGGCTTACCTGGCCATCTTTGGCTGGCTTAATGTACCTATCATTAAAGGATCTGTGTACTGGTGGACCACGCTTCATCAGCCAGCTTCCATTTTCCGAGCCAAGGGCCCCGCACTCCACCCAGAGATGTTACTTCCCCTTGGGGTCATGCTGGTGGCATGGATTGCTTTGTTTTTTGGGCTTTTCCGCTATAGCTTCCGAGGGGTATTTATGGAGTCTAAATTATTAGCACGGCTGACCAAGGGGGCTGTAACCAGTTCCTCATAATGCCGAGCTTTGCCTAAAAACCACCAGAAAGAATAGAAAAAATTTAAATTGATCTGAGAGACAAAATTTGCTAGGCTCGGGTTGAGTTTGGGTAGTAAGTGTCAGAAAAGCTTGGAGGCACCGGCTTTTTTACATGAACTTTCTGAACTTGTTTCGCGTCTCTGGAAGGCTTGGGGGTATACCCATAAACGTTTCAGGGGCAAATTGCGCGACACCAGAGTGTAACAGCACTCCGATGCCGCTAACCTTCAACGACTCACAAAAGTCATTTAAGGCTAAACAAGATGTTAAACGATTTTTCTTTTCTGGCGCAACGGAAACTTTCACACCTTCGACACTTTTTTTTCCCTCAAAGGGAAGGAGAGATTCCTTTGTGTATTGGTGACCGTTTGTTTTTTTTTGGGTTGTCCCTTTGGCTGACCTTAAGCATGCTATGGGAGGATGCTGACGAAGGCGACGAATAAGCCAGCGTTCACGTTTACTGTCCGGAATGGGGAGTAAGTTTGAGCGTGCGAGACATTGTAAAGTTTCATAAGGCAGCTTTCTCCATAAATAAAGCTATCTATGGCCTTTGCGTCCGCCCACCTTTGCGCTTACCCCCACCCCGATCCGATTTTTGGCAATAGGCCTTTTTCAAAGTTACGTTTCGAAGTTTTTTTTATGGACAAATGGATGCATTACGCCAGTGCACGTGAGTTTCATATACACAAGCACGGCTTAAGGTTTAGGGCACGCCTTTAATTCCAACCCTCTTTTCCCCAAAAATGGTTTGGAAAGAACGCTTCAGCAGAAGCACCCAAAATTTAGGATTGTCTAAATTCCTGCTTCCGCGAGGAATGACACCCCTACGAAAATGCCTTTATCAGACACGTTTTACACGAGGTGTAAATCTGGCTTATTCAAAGATTTTCCGCGACTTCTTCCTAACCCATTGCTTTTTGCAAGATTGCTGCGAGTTTTGGCATAATTAGGGGCAACCATCGGATAATCTGCAGGCAATGACCAGCGTTCGCGATATTGCTCTGGGGTCATGTTATAGACTGTTTTCAGATGGCGCTTCAGCATTTTCAAACGCTTTCCATCTTCCAAACAAACGATATAGTCTTCGGTAATGGATTTTTTAATAGAAACGACAGGGTCTGGACGTTCGCTTAAAAATCGATGCTGCCCACCTAAGCTGGTTAACGTCGTATAAACCTGGTTAATAAACGCAGGAACTTCTGCCGCTTCTAGACTGTTATTAGATAAATACGCAGAGACAACATCGCTGACAAGATGAAGAACCTCACCAGTCGATGTTTTCGGTAACGAAAAATCAGAATTTATTTCATGTTCCATCATTTTACCCATACCATAATTAATTGTTTTTTCTAGTTATTTCTATAAAACGTTTTTTCAGAATCTCAAAGAAAAAAAAATTTTTTTTTCATTTTTCTATTTAAAAACAAAATGTTATCAGAAAAAATCTAGAAAAAATAACGCATCCTAAGGTATCAACCCTTTTCCAGAAAAAATGAGTGAAGCTTGAGAATTATCCCTTGACGGAAATCTAAGAACGTGAAATCTTTTGAGCCACTATCTCTTTAGGGGGTGTAGCTCAGTTGGTTAGAGCGCCGGCCTGTCACGCCGGAGGTCGCGGGTTCGAGTCCCGTCACTCCCGCCACAGATGTTTGCTCATTTCCTTGTTTTTTCGGGAAAATAGTTTATCTTTCTTGTGATTTTTTTTCTTTTTGCCATGTGTTCCGGCTTTTGAGAAGAGTTCATTTTCTTTTTACGTTTTTCGGTGTACAAAAAGGAAAATAGTATAAACATATAAGCGATAGCAGGAAGGACAAGCAATGTCTGAGTGGTTTAATGTTCCCATGCTGACTTTGTTGAAAGAATATCTGCCTATTCTTCTTTTTTTCGGGTTATCCTTTTTAATAGGCTGTTTTTTAATAGCTGTTTCCCTTGTCAGGGGTGTTCACCGACCAGATTGCGAAAAATTGTCTGTCTATGAATGTGGATTCCAGGCTTTCGGGGATTCTCGCATGAGATTTGACGTACGTTTTTACCTCGTTGCTATTTTATTCATTATTTTTGACCTTGAGGTAGCTTTCCTCTTTCCTTGGGCTATTGCTTTTAAGGGGATCGGTGTTTTTGGATTTGTCTCTATGCTGATGTTTTTAGGCGTTCTCACCATTGGGTTCATCTATGAATGGCGAAAAGGGGCCCTTGATTGGGAATGAAGCGCTTTTTTTTAATTTTTAGCCTTATCAAAAGGAGTTAGCGGCACATGTCTAATCTTCAACATCCTCATCCAGGCCTTGAGCGGATTGCCATAGATCCCAACGCTACTCCTGATCAATTGCTCCAAAGCATGAATGAAAATTTAAGCTCCCGGGGATTTTTACTAACGCAAGTTGATAAAGTGGTGGCTTGGGCTCAAACCGGTTCTTTGTGGCCAATGACCTTTGGTCTTGCCTGTTGCGCTGTTGAGATGATGCATACCGCTGCATCACGGTATGACCTAGATCGGTTAGGTCTGGTGTTTAGGCCCAGCCCACGGCAATCCGATTTGATGATTGTGGCGGGAACCCTCACCCACAAAATGGCCCCTGCTTTGAGGAAGGTTTATGATCAAATGGCAGAGCCCCGATGGGTTCTTTCCATGGGATCTTGTGCCAATGGCGGCGGATATTATCACTATTCTTACGCGGTGGTGCGTGGGTGTGACCGCATCGTCCCAGTGGACATGTATGTGCCTGGTTGTCCCCCTACTGCAGAAGCCCTTTTGTATGGCATTATGGAACTTCAGCGAAAAATTAAACGGGAAAAAGTGTACCGTTATGTATGTTGAAGGAATTTCTAAGCTATATATTTTGCATAAAGGTAAAATAAAATTAAAAATGAGTCAAATTAAGGAAGCGTTAGAGGCTTTTTGAGATTATATAATGGACGTAATAAAAACACGAATAGACACAATTGAGCTAACGGTCCAGATTAGAACAGGAAATGGAAAATAATTGTGGGAAACCCTAATCTTGAGACAAAGATTGAACTTTTAAAACAGCACCTTCATTCGAATCTGCTGAAGTGTTCTTTTGAACGGGAAGAGCTTACCCTGTGCATTCAACCCCATGCACTGATGGATCTTTTGGCTTTTTTGAAAGAGCACGCTGCCCTTTATTTTACCCAGCTCACGGATATTTGCGGCGTTGACTATCTGTTTATGGGTCGCTCCCCTCGATTTGAAGTCGTTTACCACCTCCTAAGTCTCAAGCATAACACCCGTCTTCGTCTCAAACTTGCTGTGGATGAAGGTGACAGTGTTCCCTCTGCCACTTCCATTTATCCTTGTGCGGGGTGGTTTGAACGAGAAGTATTTGATCTGTTCGGAATTCCTTTTTCTGGTCACCCAGATTTACGCCGCATTTTGACGGATTATGGGTTTGAGGGACACCCCTTACGCAAAGATTTTCCCCTCACAGGCCATGTTGAAACAACCTATGATCTCGAACAGAAAAAAGTGGTTTATAAAAAAGTAGAGCTGCCCCAAGCTTTTCGCACCTTCGATACCCTGAGTCCTTGGGAAGGCATGGGACAAATTTTGGAAAAAAATCGAAAAACGGGCGAAAATGCACCAAGCCCTCTCCGGAACAAGGGAAAGGTTTAGGTAATGGCACAGCAAAAAGAAACCATCCAAAACTATATGATCAACTTTGGGCCCCAGCATCCTGCTGCCCACGGTGTGCTGCGCCTCATTTTAGAACTTGACGGTGAGATTATCGAACGATCGGACCCCCACATCGGCTTGCTGCACCGGGGAACCGAAAAACTGATTGAGTACAAAACGTACCTTCAAGCTGTGCCTTATTTTGATCGCCTTGATTATGTTGCGCCCATGTGCCAAGAGCACGCGTTTGCCCTGGCCGTTGAAAAATTGCTGGGCATTACGCCGCCTGAGCGAGGTCAATATATCCGGGTCTTGTTTGCAGAGCTGACCCGGCTGTTAAATCATATCTTAAACATCACCACCATGGCATTGGATGTAGGGGCCATGACCCCGCTGTTGTGGGGTTTTGAAGAGCGAGAAAAGCTTTTAGAATTTTATGAGCGCGTTTCAGGAGCCCGCTTCCATGCGGCCTATTTCCGACCCGGCGGTGTGCATTTAGATCTACCAGCAGGTCTGCTGGAGGATATTGCAGCGTTTGCGGAACGCTTTCCCAAGCTGATTGATGATATGGAAGAGCTGCTCACAGAAAATCGCATCTTTAAGCAAAGAACCGTTGATATTGGGGTTGTCTCCCCTGAGCAAGCCCTGGATTGGGGCTTCACCGGACCTGTGCTTCGGGCCTCTGGCATTCCATGGGATTTGCGCCGCTCTCAACCTTATGACGTTTACGATCGCATGAAATTTCAAGTCCCGGTTGGAAAAAAAGGGGATTGTTACGAGCGCTATTTGGTTCGAATGGAAGAAATGCGCCAAAGCCTTCTGATCATCAAACAATGCATTGAACAGATACCAGAGGGCCCTGTTTGCGTTGAGAATCATAAAATCTCGCCACCGTCCCGGGCGGACATGAAGCAATCCATGGAAGCCTTGATCCACCACTTCAAGCTGTATACAGAAGGATATCACGTACCCGCCGGAGAGACTTACACAGCGGTGGAAGCGCCTAAAGGCGAATTTGGGGTGTACCTGATCTCAGACGGGTCTAACAAACCCTATCGGTGCAAAATTCGAGCCCCAGGGTTTGCATTTATGGCTGGGTTTGACATGATGGCCCGCGGCCATATGTTGGCTGACGTTCCCAGCATCATTGGTTCGATGGATATCGTTTTTGGGGAGATCGATCGATGAAGATAGCAGACGAATCGCTTCAACCAGAAACCTTCGCTTTTTCTTCTGAAAATCTGGAAAAGGCAAAGGGGCTCATAGCACGCTATCCAGATGGACGCCAAGCCAGTGCGTTGATCCCCCTCCTTGATCTGGCCCAACGCCAGCACCAGGGGTGGCTACCACGCGCAGCCATGGAAGCGGTGGCACAGCTTTTATCCATGCCCTTTATGCGGGTTTTAGAAGTAGCGACCTTTTACACCATGTTTAACCTTCAACCCGTCGGCAAGCATTTTGTCCAAGTGTGCACCACAACGCCTTGCTGGCTTCGGGGAAGTGATGAACTAGTGAAAGTGTGCAAGGATCACCTGGGAATCCGAAAAGGAGAAACCACAGAAGACGGCCAGTTTACCCTGGCGGAGGTGGAGTGCCTTGGGGCCTGCGCCAATGCCCCCATGGTTCAGATTAATGATGATTACTACGAAGACCTGGATGCGGCTTCTTTTGAAGCAGTGCTGGACGCCCTTGGCGGCGGCGCAGTCCTCAAGCCTGGGTCTGTGAAAGGTCGCAGATCGTCTGAGCCTGTGGAGGTAGATACAAAACCTTATGTTCTGGAAGTTGTAAACCTTGCGGCTTTAAGCAAATCTTCCGGGGGGGGAAGCGAAGCCAAAACAACCTCCCGCTCCAAACGAAAAGTGATTCCCCTCCCCCAGAAAGAAGGAGACTAGGCGATGCTGTCCCCCAAAGATCGCATTTTTGTAAATCTCCATGGTGAGCAACCCTCCTCCCTTCAAGGTGCTTTGGCCAGGGGAGACTGGGACAATATCAAAGGCATATTGGCCAGGGGAACCGATGCTATCATCAAAGATGTGATAGATTCTGGTCTTCGGGGCCGGGGGGGCGCTGGGTTTCCTACGGGGAAAAAATGGTCGTTCATTCCCAAACCCGACAGCAAACGTCCCCATTACCTGGTGGTGAACGCAGATGAAAGCGAGCCTGGAACCTGTAAAGATCGAGAAATCATCCGCCATGAGCCTCAAAAATTAATTGAAGGATGCTTAATTTCCGGATTTGCCATTGGCGCAAAACAGGGATACATCTATATCCGCGGTGAATTTATCAACGAAGCCCTTCGCATGGAGGCCGCCATCGAAGAAGCCTATGAAGCAGGGCTTTTAGGTAAAAATGCTGCAGGATCTGGCTGGGATTTCGACCTATCTGTCCACCGGGGAGCCGGCGCCTATATTTGCGGAGAAGAAACAGCGCTGCTGGAAAGCCTGGAAGGCCGCAAGGGGATGCCGCGCTTAAAACCCCCCTTCCCTGCTGTGGTTGGGCTTTACGGTTGCCCCACCATCATCAACAATGTGGAAACCATTGCAGTCGTCCCCACCATTTTACGCCGGGGACCGGGATGGTTTGCAAGCATCGGAAGACCTAACAACACAGGCACCAAGATTTATTCCATTTCGGGCCATGTCAACAAGCCCTGCAACGTGGAAGATGCCATGAGCATCCCCCTAAAAGAGCTTTTAGAAAAGCATGCAGGCGGTGTGCGGGGTGGCTGGGATAATTTGCTGGCGGTGATCCCGGGGGGGTCTTCTGTGCCGCTCATTCCCAAAACGGTGTGTGACACGGTTTTAATGGACTATGACAGTCTTCTCGAAGCCAAAACGGGGCTTGGCACAGCAGCCATCATTGTGATGGATAAAAGCACAGATATTGTCGAGGCCATCGCCCGTTTATCGAAATTTTATATGCACGAAAGCTGTGGCCAATGTTCTCCTTGCCGCGAGGGAACAGGATGGATGTGGCGGATGCTGCTGCGCCTTGGAAAAGGTGAGGCGGTGTCCGAAGACATTGATTTGCTGGAGGAAGTGAGCCGGCAAATTGAAGGGCACACCATTTGCGCGTTAGGAGATGCTGCGGCCTGGCCTGTTCAAGGCTTAATCCGCCATTTCCGGCCAGAACTAGAACGCCGAATCAAGCGGCACGTAGGGGTTGCTTAAGATGAATCACAGCCCAAGCAATAGGTTTAAAAAGGAAGTGAGGAAGGACCATGCCTAAGCTTACGATTGATGGCTATGGGGTTGAGGTTCCAGAAGGATCCACCATTTTGCAAGCAGCAGAGCAGCTGAGCATTGAAATTCCCATTTTCTGTTATCACAGCCGTCTTTCCATTGCTGGAAATTGCCGGATGTGTCTGGTGGAAGTTGAAAAAACGCCCAAGCCTGTTGCCAGTTGCGCCATGCCTGTCAGTGAAGGCATGGTGGTGCACACCCTAAGCCCCATGGTTGAAAAAGCCCGCAAAGGTGCGCTGGAATTTTTGCTGATCAACCACCCCTTGGATTGCCCTATCTGTGATCAAGGGGGAGAATGCGATCTCCAGGATATCACAGTTTCCTACGGGAAAGACCGCAGCCGCTTTGGTTTTTATAAGCGCGCCGTCCCGGATAAAAATTTAGGCCCCCTTGTCAAAACCTCTATGAACCGCTGCATTCACTGCACCCGCTGTGTCCGATTCTCCACCGAAGTGGCAGGCATTTCAGAAATGGGAGCCATCTATCGCGGTGAACACACGGAAATCACCAGTTATCTGGAACGTTCCCTCTCCTCAGAGCTATCAGGCAACGTGATTGATTTGTGCCCCGTTGGGGCCCTCACCTCAAAACCCTACGCTTTTAAAGGACGCTCTTGGGAGCTGACTAAAACAGAGTCTGTGGATGTGATGGATGCGGTGGGGAGTAACATCAGGATTGACACCCGCGGACGAGAGGTGATGCGTATCCTGCCACGGGTTCATGAAGCGATTAACGAGGAGTGGATCTCAGACAAAACGCGATTTGCTTGCGATGGCCTGAAATACCAGCGCCTCGACAAACCGTATATCCGAGATAAAAGCGGCTACCTGAAACCCTGCCACTGGGATGAGGCGTTTCAAGTGATTGCTTCCAAGCTCAAGCGACTTTCTGGCAATAAGGTCGCTGGTATTGTGGGAGATTTGGTCGACGCTGAGGCTATGGTTGTGTTTAAAGACCTGATGACAGGCTTTGGAACACCCCATGTGGATTGCAGGCAAGATGGCGCGCAATTTTTGGCTGAGCCCAGGTGCAGCTATCTATTTAATACGACGATCCAAGGGCTAGATCAGGCAGATTTTTTCTTGTTGGTTGGGACGAATCCACGGGTCGAAGCCCCCGTGCTGAATGCCCGTATCCGTAAAAATTATGTTGCAAAAGGAACCCACGTTGGGGTGATCGGGATGGAAACCCCCCTCACCTACCCTGCTACTTATTATGGAAACACACCGCAACTTCTGGAAAGCCTTGCAGCCGGTAAAGCAAGCCCCCTTAAGAAAGCTTTAGAGCAAGCGAAACATCCCGTGATGATTCTGGGAGCAGCCGCTTTTCAA
>JBOFKH010000121.1:0-1442 GCA_051657225.1 Alphaproteobacteria bacterium | reverse complement strand
GCCAAGTATAGCCTTCAGGTGTACTAGTATAATTAGCTATTTTGTTAGCTATCCTCATATCTTTTTGTGTGTCTCCACTAAATGTAATCTCCACTTTTTTCACAGCATATCGTGAAAAATCAGGATGTCCAGTCCCGGTAAAGGGCACGCTATGGGGATATTTTTGGCGCAACTCTTCAGGCAATTTTTCTAATGGGTAGGTTTTTCCGGCATATTCGTAGTTCTTCGGTTTTTGGTTATTGATAAGGCGAACCCGTGGGTGAACCTCTTTCTCCACCCGGGAGGCCTTAATCGGGCCGGTTAATTTGCTAAGTTTCGGCTCTGTCGCTGTTAATTTTTTCGAGGCTGACTTCCCAGCAGGCCTTGCATGTTGCAGGTTTTTTGCGACATTGGCCACAAAAAGCCCAGCTGCCTTGGCGGCATCTTCGCTAAACCCAAGCTCAAGGGTGTTTTTTTCGGCCAAGGTGGCCCCTTCCCTCGCAAATGATGCAACAATCGCCTCAGCCTCCCCAAGCTTTCCTTGGGTGATATGCTCGTCCAAAATGGCCATGGTCGCGTCGCTCATCAAGCACAACGCCTCTCCCGCAACAAAGGCGCAAAACAGGCCTTTTTCGTAAGCCGTCAAAGCAGAAAAACCCTGTTCGTTGGCTTTTTCCAGGGCACGGGTTAGGTCTTCATCAACTTCTTTGGCAAATTGGCTTGTCTGCACCAAGGTAGACCACCCAGCCCGCTTCAGCTCTGCAAGAACGCCCTTTGAATTGTGCTCCAAGGCGGTGTCCGCCGTGTGGATGGCCGTGCCCACATCTTGCCCAAGAACCCAAGCCGTTGTAGCAGCGCCCAGTTTTGCAAGGTCATGGGCTTGTTGGATTTGCGCGTCGCTGGGCAAATCCGAAGGCTTCAGGCTGCCTTTCTTGGCCAGCATTTCCGGAACGCCCAGCTGCCATTCTGCCAAGGTTTCTGCCATGGCTTGGCCCAGAGCACCAGCTGCCGCGCCGCGCCCAGGGTTTTTGGGGTCGAGGATCGCGCCAGCGGCAGCGCCCGCAAGGGCGTGCCCCAGCTTGTGCTCCAAAAAGCCAAGCCCTTCCAGGCGAGCCTCGCCAAGGTGTTGCGAGGAAACACCTCCCATCGTGCCTGCAGCAAAGATGGTGGCCCCGGAAAGCAGCGCTTTCTCAAAGGTTTGACCCCCAAGGGTGGCGTTGACCGGCACGGAAACTGCGGCTTTGATCGCCGCTTTTTGAAAATGCTCCCCGAAGGTTTTTGGAGCATCTGGAAGCTTCAAAGTCTGCGTCACATTCTCAACAAGCCCCGCCGTTAAGATAGACGTCGCAATGGCGCGCAAACCCTCGGGTTTGGCCATGTCTTCTAGCGCTCTGCCAACGTTGCCTTGGTGATTCACCGTTCCCACAACGGTTGCGGAAGCAACGGCCTGCATCCCTGCTTTC
>JBOFKH010000120.1:0-1000 GCA_051657225.1 Alphaproteobacteria bacterium | reverse complement strand
AGTAGCCGTTGGGTCTTTTTGCTTGTCCCTTGCGAACTCGTACTCAACACTTTCCATGCAGAGGATCAATAGCATTATCAGCAAAACACCCGTTCGCTCGTTCCCGGTCATTTTTGTTAGATGGGAGATTCCCTGGGGGAAGCTCAACCTTGGCATATTCTTATCGCTTTGCCATCGTAGTTGAAGGTGCAATGTTTTGGCCATGTTATCTAACCATGTGCACATTGATTTTGTGAACACACCCTGCTTGCTCTCGTCCGCTCCTTGTTGGTCCTCCGTATCTTTTGCTGCAGCTGAATCCTGACAACTTGGCTTTCCTAGCTTTCTCTTCTTGGATCCATTTGCACCCCCGACGCCTTCCGATTCTGCACCTTTCTTCCCAGACTTCTTTTTTTTAAGTCGCTTCATCAGAAAGCAGCTGTCAAGGCATCTCTCCTGGGGCCCAAGATTCATTGAATGTAATACCTCCGCTGGGGTGGCACCATGAATGCCTCTCTCCTCATCCACGAATTGTACATCGTCAAATGCGTTCATCACATTTCTGTAGGCCAATTTATCCAGTTCCAACGCCGCCTCATTCATTGCTACCTTGTCATTGTTGGCAGCACCTAGTCGGCTCTGCTCCCTCAATTTTCTTATATCATTGGCTTTCGTCAACTCTACTTTTGCAAACGGATCTGAACACTGTTCCAATGTAACATCACAGTATCTGCACTGTTTGCTGTTCTTGGTCATCCTGTCCACTTTCCTGCCCGCCAGCCTATCATGTCCCTCCGTATCTCCAATGATAAAACTTAGTTGTATCTGCAATCGACACGGCACATCTCTCCCATTCACTGAATCTCTCAAAACCCAGTCTATCCCGCCCAACTCTTGGTGGGCAATGTACTCATCCAAAATCATTCTTAGGGCAAAGGGATAGTCATGCAGCTTATCCTCTGCTTTGGCTCTCGGGGCCACATGTTCCATGTTTGGTAAATACCCCATTGGCCGCCAGGCC
>JBOFKH010000119.1:0-1564 GCA_051657225.1 Alphaproteobacteria bacterium | reverse complement strand
ACCAGTCAAACCGGAATCAGGTTCACCAAAAAATATACTCTTGTTTTCAAGCTCTGCAATTGCTTTTGCGGCAGCGTTCGCTTTCATGGAATTCAAGTTCATTCCTAAAGCTTGCGCCTTTTGAATCTCAAGAATTGAGTAAGAATAGCTTGCGCCGAACGTAATCACTTTGTTTGTGAATGATTTTCCAAGCAAATCAACCGACGGTAAATCTGTTGAATAATCAGAGATCACTTTTGCAAATCCAACTCGATCATAAACGTATGTCGTGAACGTTTCGGCATAGGCAGGGACTTGTTCTTTGCTCATTGGAACAAGCATACGACCTTTTAACAGAGGATATTGAACCTCAAGGTTTTCTGCTTTGATATGCTCTAATTGACGAGCAAAAAAAGCTGTTTGGGCTGCATCTAAATTAAATTTCATTTCAAACCTCCTGTATTTATTTTTTGATCCTGATCTTTACAATTTGACCAGCAGCCGCGTTTCCTGAAAATTCTGCATCCGTCCACGCAATAGTTTCACTTGCTACAGTTGCATTTCTTACGCTACCGAGATCTGTGCCACCCGCGCCAGTTGCGTATCGAACATGTACAGGGTCACCAACCACCACTGCTGTTTCTGTCTTCACATAGATTTCTCCAAAGTGCATAACAGCAAGAGATTTACCTGTCTCAATATCTGCGGATGCTGGAACATCAGAAGGATAAACATGCGAACGCATTGCCACGCCAACAAGCTTGTCTGCCGAGTTGTTTGGTAACTTCACTTTAGTTGCGCTTGTTCCATCTACCGCAACTACTCGACCAAAAAACAAAGGAATACTTGCAACCTTCGACCAAGCATCCCAATGACTAGAATCTGCCTTTTGCCCTGCAACACCAATTGCAGGATATTGTCCGTAACTCGTTTGAACACTCATGATTTACCTCCATTCTTTCCGTTTATTTAAGCCTTTTTTTGATTCCACATTGTGAGACGTTTTGCTTGTTGCTCTGCAATTTTTGCAGTCAAATCTGAAGGTGGATTTTGTTTTGTATCCACGTTGAATTTTTGCGCGGAATTGTCAGGATTTTTTTCTGTGTCTGCTTTAAATTCTAAAGCCGCAAAGCACCCCTCAACAAACACATCGCTTTTGCCATCGAGTTTGATTGCAGGCATCTTAGACGCAATGCATTCTTTCATGATGTCTAAGCGCTTCTTACCATCAAGCTTCACCTCTTTTCCAAGAATTCCTTGCGCCTTGGAAACCAATTCAACCCGCGCATTAACAAGAGCGTCGAGCTTTTCTTCGCTCATTGAATCTTTTGCTTTTTCAAGCTCTAAAGTGGCCGCTTTTGCAGTTTCATCGGAAACAGCTTTTGCGCCCTTCAGCGTTTCAACTTCCGCTTTCAAAGCAACAATTGCAGCTTCCATTTCTTCCATGCTCATTTCGTCTTTACGAATAGAGTTTTGTAGTGTTTGCAACACATTTGGCTCTACCTGAACCGTAAGACCTTTCCAAACAAAATTCGCTAACATATGGGAACCTCCAACTGGTTTAGAACTAGGAACTGTATGAAAC
>JBOFKH010000118.1:0-3111 GCA_051657225.1 Alphaproteobacteria bacterium | reverse complement strand
CCTACAAGCAACGGCAGCAAGGGCTTTCCCCCAAGCCCCTGCACCCAAAACGCTTAAAGGACGCGTTATTTGCTGAGCCAAAATCTTCTCCTTCGTGTTTTTTTATAAAGCTTTCTTATCATTCCAAAAAAATGTCCTTGAGAAAAGCTTCTTTTTTTGTAATGTTGAGATAATGAAATAAATATAAACACGCTTTTTTGTAGGATCATGGATACATCCCCCCAATCTTCCCCTAAGCCCTATGTCCTGGTTGTTGGCAATGAAAAAGGTGGCACGGGCAAGTCAACCCTTGCAATGCATCTGATTACGGCCCTTCTGCATGACGGTTTTTCCGTTGGAAGCGTTGACATTGATGCGCGCCAAGGAACCTTATCTCGCTACGTTGAAAACCGTCAAATCTATATCAAACAGCATGGGAAAGAACTTCCCCTTCCCACCCACGTGCGTCTGATGCGCAGCGCCTTGCCTGATCAACATGCAGCAGAGGCAGAAGATCTAGAAAATCTATCTAAAACCTTCGAAAACCTGGCCTATTGCCAGTTTATTGTGCTGGACACGCCAGGTAGTGACACTTTTTTATCTCGGCAAGCCCACTCCTATGCAGATATCCTCATTACACCCTTAAACGACAGTTTTATTGATTTAGACCTTTTGGTTCGCCTTGAAAGCTCTCCAGATAATATGGTGCGCCCCAGCACCTATGCTGAGATGGTCTGGGAGCAACGCAAACAACGCGCCATACGTGACGGTGGAACCATTGATTGGATTGTGGTACGTAACCGATTGAGCAGCACCCGGACTCGAAATCGAGATCAAATGGACCAGGTGCTGGGGCTTCTTTCCAAACGGATAGGATTTCGTCTGGGGGGCGGTTTTGGAGAACGGGTCATTTTCAAGGAACTTTTCCTTTCCGGCCTTACATTAGTGGATTTAGACAAAGCGGGCACCACCTTGACGATCTCACATGTCACGGCACGTCAAGAGCTTCGGTTCCTGATGAGCATGCTACCCCTTTCCCCTGATCAGCTGTCCAAAACAGCCTAGGAGAGAAACCTTCTAATGAACGAAGGTTTCTCCAGATAGTAGGGCGTATTACTCCCTGTGAGCTAAGATTCTTCCTAAGAAGGGATTGTCTTCTCCTTGAATAGAGAGGCTATGAGCCTCTAAGGCATAATCAAGCTTGAATTTGCAGGCTTCTAAAAGCTTCCAAAATTCTTCAAGGTTGATAAAGCGTCGATAATGGTCTGTGACGGTTTCGTTCCCTTCTAATTTCTTTGATGTTTGCAAGAGAGGATCTTTGTCTGTTCGAAATTCTAAAAAAACTTTTGCCCCTGGACGAAGCGTTGACAGAAAGCCTAAAAATTTCTTTTGGATCAATTCAGGAATACCATGGAGAAAAAACCTTCCATAGACTTGATCTACGTGTTGGTAGGCCGCGAGGGCTTTTTCGTCTGATACGTCAACCACGTTGAAAGTTTCTGGTGGCATTTTTTCTTGGACTCCAAGATCCTTATTTATTTCAATAGCTTTGGGAGACAGATCAATGCCGTAAACAGTCACGTCGCTTTTAAAGAAGGCAAGGGTATCTCGCCCATTACCACACCCAACATCTAACAAAGTTGTCTTTGGTTTCACCCACCCTTCCTTGAGAAGGAATTGGCAAAAAGAGGAAGGGTCTCTCTTTAAAAAGCCTTTGGCATAAAAGCTATCCCAAAAAGAAGCAATATTATCTAAAGCAACCTTTTTTTTCCAAGGGACTGGGAACGCTTCTGCTACCATGTCGCTCAAAGGTTTTTCTGGAAGGGATGGCTTTCTATCTTCTTCGGTCATGGTCCATTTATAAAATTCTGTAGCCCTTGGAGGCAAATGGGTATGGGTTCGAGCGCCTATTGTATTCCAATTAGCCTTATAACCACGCTCTAAATAGGGGAGAGGGTCAGAAGACCCCCACAAAGATAAAGGACCAAAGGCATAACGCTTCTTGGTCTCGATCTCGCTTTTATGGTACCAATGATTGGGGAACGCTCTCCTCATTGGCAGGTCAGAAAGAATAAATTTATCTCCTTGTAATTCATACTGAAAAAGATCAATGGCTAATTGGAGGGACGTCCTTCTAGAACCTTTTTGTAGGGTGACTGTTTTGAATAAAGCAAAATGGATACGCTCTTTTTTTTCGTTGGAGGTGTACCCTAGTTTTTTAAACTGAGGCAACAGAGCTATTAGAGCTTGCCTATCTTTCATAAAAAACAAAAAATCTAAATCATCATCCCAGGGAATAAAGCCTTTATGACGAAGAGCGCCAAGAATACTGCCACCTGTTAATCTATACTCAAAATTATTCATCTCAAAAACTTCCGTTACATCTTTAGCAGCTTGATAAACTGCTTGTACAACAGCAGGATCTGTATAGATTGATTTTTTGATTTGCTGGACCTCTTCTATTGGAGAGCTATCCAAGTCTTTTAATATTTTATTTCCAGTGGCAAAAGTCATTGAAACCGTTCCCAGCATGATCCAAAAAGCGTTCTTGATTTTTATCATTTTAAAAAACTCCATTGAGACTATAAAATTATTTTACTCCCGGTGGGCTAAGATTCTTCCCAAGAAGGGGTTGTCTTCTCCTTGAATGGAAAGGCTGTGGGCCTCCAAGGCATAATCAAGCTTGAATTTGCAGGCTTCTAAGAGCTTCCAAAATGATGCCATATTGATATAACGTTGATAATGGTCTGTGACGGTTTCATTCCCTTCTAATTTCTTTGTTTTTTGCAAGAGAGGATCTTTGTCCGTTCGAAATTCTAAAAAAACTTTTGCCCCTGGACGAAGTGTTGACAAAAAACCTAGAAATTTTTTTTGGACCAATTCAGGAATACTGTGGAGAAAAAACCTGCCATAGACTTGATCTACGTGTTGGTAAGCTTCGAGGGATTTTTCGTCTGACACGTCAACCACGTTGAAAGTTTCTGGTGGCATTTTTTCTTGGACTTCAAGATCCTTATTTATTTCAATAGCTTTGGGAGACAGATCAATGCCGTAAACAGTCACGTCGCTTTTAAAGAAGGCAAGGGTATCTCGCCCATTACCACACCCAACATCTAACAAAGTTGTCTTTGG
>JBOFKH010000117.1:0-5816 GCA_051657225.1 Alphaproteobacteria bacterium | reverse complement strand
CTTCCCTTTTACGACCACCTTGAGCAATAAAAGAGATGACCTTTTGACGCAGGTCTAACGAATATGCTTTTGCCATGAGGGAATATAAGCATAAATTATCTAAAATGTCTATTATTTTTAGGGTAAAATTCTATAGTCTAGACCCTATATTATAAAGAGGGCTGAGATCTCCTGTCAGTAAAAAACTGCTCAGACAAAACACATCCCTTGTTTAAGCCTAGATGAGCTGAGCCTTTGAAAGGGTTAACTGTGAAGATCTCGAAAAAATTTTTATCCCCCCCCCCATCGTACATATAACTAACTAACGTTAGACCGCTTCACGAAAGGCCCACCTGTGGGCGAAGCAAGCTAATCTCTGAAGTTTACAGAACGCAACCAAGGCGCTCTAGAGCATATTATCAGCAGGTGATGACGACGACGTGACGCCTCCGCGCGCTGAGGCTGTTTCAACTGCTTTGTCTAGTTGCTCTTCTGTGCAAAAACCAAGGGTTACGGGGTGACGAGGTTTGATATTGCTAGTGTTCACATGGGTTTTATCCCGGATAGCTTGAATAGTTTTAGAGGTCGTGCTCAACAAGCGACAAATTTGGTGGTCGCTGAAGTTGGGATGGTTTTTCAAAACCCAAGCGATTGCATCAGGTCTGTCTTGACGGCGCAAGCGAGGTGTATATTGACGCTCCTTTTTTTTTCGAGAAAAATCAAAGTGCTCCATAATTTGAAATTGGAGACTGGCTGAAGGATCTTGCTCACAGCGTGTAATTTCTTCCCGTAGGATTTCTCCGGTTACGATAGGGCTCTCGCCTTTGATTGCGCCAATCCCTGAATCATCTGCAAGGGCTTCAACCTCAAGAATATTCAAGCCACAGGCGTCAGCAATTTGCTGGAACGTCAAAGAAGTTTGTTCAATAAACCAAACGGCTGTTGCTTTAGGTTTTAAGGGCTTTAGGACCGATACCTTCATCTGTAACCTTCAAATTAATTAATTTTGGGCCTCTTGATTAGGCTCTTATAAATAAGATTAAAAAAGCTAACCCATGCCTTTTCTTTATTAAAAAGAAAAGATTTCACCCTTCAGTATAGTGAAACCCTTCCAACAGAATCAACTAAAAAATGATTAACCACACATGATATTTCACGCAATCACCCAAGAGACAAAAAAACACAAGACACTGCCTTATTATTTCTGCTACAACAAGGCTAGGTTCGTGAGGTTAGGGGCCCGTTCTTCCGTGATAATCTAGGAGAAGCGCAGATGAGTCAGTGGGTATGTATGGGTGCTTTAGTTAAATGCTCTTGCGGGGCCATTCCAACACCTTTAACGGTCTTGCCGGATAAGCGAACGCTTGTTTCTAAACGCCCAGCCGCGAACATCTCAGATTCTAAGCCTTTTTTAAACATTCTTCCTTTTGGAATCTGTAGTTCCCCAGGAAATCCTGTCGTTTTAGCCATGGGACAAGCGCCCTGCACCCCTGTAACGGTTTCTCCCTGGTTGCCAGGCTCTCCCACTGCAATCGTAGGAGGCCTTCCTGCCCTGAACAAAACCTCCAAAACGTTTTGCGTATTCGGGGGGGCGATAGAAGTTCTCTTCCCGGGGCAGGTCCAAACTTCTATTCCTTAAACACCTACTTTTTATCCCTGTAAGGATTTTTGGAATTATGCAACTGAAGCCGTAAAGGAATTCCCCATAAATGAAACGCTTCCCGAAGGCGGTTTAACAGATAGCGTTGGTAAGATTCAGCCAAAGCATCCAACTGATTCCCGAACAGGGCAAAGGTTGGTGGACGCGTCTTGATTTGGGTGATGTATTTAAGTTTGATGCGGCGCCCGTTTACCATGGGGGGGGTATGATGTGTCAAAATTTCCTCAAGCCAACGGTTGAGGGACCCTGTTGTCACGCGGGTATCCAGGAGGCGCTGCAGCCGGATAGCCTGTTTGATCAAAGCTGTGAGGCCTTTTCCCTGTAAAGCAGAAACCGTGAAAAAAGGAAGCCGTTTCACTTGGGGTAGCAAAATTTCTACCCGTTCCCTGAAAATGTTTAAAGTTGTTTCGGGGGAGCTTATCTGATCCCATTTATTAAAGGCGAGAATCAGCCCTCTTCCTTCTTGGATGGCATGGTCTGCCAAGGTTAAGTCTTGTTTCTCAAGGGCCTGGGTTGCATCCAGAACAAGAATAACAATGTGGGCAAAACGAACGGCTTGGAGGCTATCACGTACCGCCATTTTCTCCAATTCGTCTGTAATTCTTCCCCTTTTTCGCAACCCAGCCGTATCAATTAATTTGATAGGCTTGCCCCTATAAGACCAAGGAAGCTCAATGGAATCTCGGGTTACCCCTGCTTGGGGCCCTGTTAACAGGCGCTCTTCCCCCAAAAGCTGATTCACAAGGGTTGATTTTCCGACATTTGGCCTGCCTAAAATGGCTAAAGCCAAGGGGCGCTCTTGCTCCTCCTGTTCCTCAGGTTCATCTGTCTCTTCTGAAGCTTCCGCTTCCTCCAGAGGAAGGGGGGGATAAGATGTTTGCCATAAACCATCTAAAAACGTGACGAGCTCCATCAAGCCATCTCCATGGATGGCTGAAATGGGGAAGGGGTCCCCAAACCCAATGCCATGAACCTCGGCAAGGGTATCGCGTCCAGCCTTGCCCTCACATTTGTTAACCACCACCCCAACAGGGTTACCTGAACGTAAGCGCCTCAATTTTTGAGCGATGGTTTTATCGTCTGCCAAAAGGCCTGTTCGACCATCCACAATCCATAAGACAACATCTGCGTTGCGAATCAGCTCTCGGGTTTGGGCTTGGATCTGGGGTTGGAGAATGTCGTCTCCCTTTTCCTCCTGACCAGCCGTGTCTAAAACCGTTAGGGGGACGCCATAAAAAACCGTATCCCCAGATTTCCAATCCCGAGTCACCCCGGGAATATCTGCGACCAAAGCCTTTGGTTTTCCAAGCAATCGATTAAAAAGCGTTGATTTGCCAACGTTTGGCCGACCGATGAGGGCAACGCTGAGGCTTCCCCTTGGAGATTTGCTTAAAGACATTTCGTCAATCCTATACTTTAAACTCAAGGCCAAGGGTTTTATAAGGCTCCTGACGCTCTGCCCAGTCTGAGCGGACCTTTACATGAAGGAACAGGTGAATAGGGTGTCCAAACAGCGACTCCATTTCTTGACGGGCCTGCTTACCTATGTAGCCGATTTTCTGTCCCTGATGCCCCAGAATGATGGCACGCTGGCTTTCTTTCTCAACCGTAATCTGTTGGGAAATTTTAACACTTTTATTCCGAAAACGCTCCCAGGCTTCTGTTTCAACGTGCAACGCATAGGGGAGCTCATCAAAGAGCTGGTGGAAAAGATGCTCTCGGGTAATTTCTGCAGCTAAGAGGCGTTGGGGCATATCGCTGATTTGGTCTTCGGGGAAAAGCCAGGGGCTCTCAGGAAGCGTCTGCCCTACCCAATCCAAAAGGTCGCCCACGCCATCCCCTTGCTGAGCCGAAATCATAAAAACTTTCTGGACGGCAGGGTGGTTAAATTTTTCAGCAAAAGCCAGCAGGCGTTCCTTAGAAATAAGATCAATTTTATTGAGCACCACAACCAAGGGTGTCTTTTTCTCAAGCAATGCATCAAAAATCCCAAAGGTTTCTCTGAAAGCTGGTTTTTGGCTGTCCACCAAAAGCAAAGCCATATCAGCCTCTTCAGGGGTTTGCCAAGCTTGGTGAACCATCGCGCGCTCTAAGCGTTTTTTAGGTTTTGAAAAGATCCCAGGGGTATCCATAAAAATGATTTGAGCATGGTTATGGAGGGCAATGCCCAACACGCGATGCCGCGTCGTTTGGACTTTAGATGAGACGATGGAAACTTTCTGTCCCACGCATTGATTGACGAGGGTTGATTTTCCTGCATTGGGAACCCCAAGAACCGCAGCAAATCCACAGCGCGTTCCTGCGTCGGAAAGAGAAGAATCTGAAACCATCAACAACCGCCTATTTTACCTAAAAGAATCATCCAAGGATCATACGCCACCCTTCACCTTTTTTTAAGCTTTTTCTTTTGATGTTTGCATGTTGTGCAACTCAATCTATCTGGAGGGGAAACGCCCCCAAAAAAAGCCAGCCCCAGGGGCGAAAAAAAGAGGATGACAACGCCTTAATCTTATGTTAACTGTTCCTCTCTATCCTGTTTCGTAACAGGTTAGGAAAAAAATAGCCGGACCAAAAAAGACCCGGCAAGTTCTACAGGGAGGCTTTACGTCTGGGAGACGTAAAAAGAGTTGGCGAAACGCCAGCTCAGAAAGGATCAAAAAAAGGGAAAATAAAGTCCCCTTTGATCCTTTTCATTCTTATATAATTCTTTAAAAAATGCCATTGCATTTTTTTTATACCCCCACATTGTTTTTTGCATAGGTATATTTATCTCTGTACATGCTTCATTTTGGATAGCATAGTGGCTTGAAATTATATTCGCCAGAACTTCTGTAGGAGGGTCGTTTTTTGTGAAATTAGCAGCGTTACGGTCAAAAAATATGGCTCTGTTGTGGGCTTGTGTCTTGTTAGCACTTCTTTTTTATGGCATTGGATTTGTCCGCATAGGGGGAAGTTAGTCCATCACGTTGAGAAAGCAAAAAAAAATTTTTTCCGCTGCTTTTGGGCCATCCGTTTGCGAAAATCGAATAGGATTTTTATTGGTTGGTGTTGCTTTGTCGATGCTGGGGCTTGCTTATGCAGCTGTCCCTCTTTATAAAATGTTTTGCCAGCAAACAGGCTTTGGGGGAACCACCCAACAGGCGATAGCCCTTCCCACCCGTCAAGAAAAACGCCTGATTCGTGTGCGTTTTAACGCAGATATCAATCGAGAACTTCCTTGGCTTTTTCAGCCCCTTCAACAGGAAATTGTTGTTAAAGCTGGAGAGGTTGGGCTTGCATTTTATCGAGCTGAAAACAAAAGCAATGAACCTGTGTTGGGCATGGCAACCTATAACGTAACGCCAGAAAAAGCTGGCATTTACTTTAATAAAGTAGAATGCTTTTGTTTCATCGAACAGCGGCTTGAGCCTAAGCAAGTCGTCGACATGCCTGTCCAATTCTTTATTGACCCTGATATTGTAAATGACCCCAACCTTTCTGATGTTTCAACCATCACCCTTTCTTATACATTTTTTAGATTGAAAACATCTCCGTAAGTGTAATTTTTATGGGTAAGTGACATCTTCAAAGGGTGTGGTATGGTAGGCATATTCTCCCGAAAAATGGAGCTTGCGTTTTGCATTCTTATGTTCATGTCTTACTGCCGCTTCCCTTAGAGCAACGCTATACCTATGCTGTGCCAGAAGGGATGAGGGTTGAAAAGGGCTCTTTGGTTGAAGTTCCCTGGGGTAGGCAGAAAAAATGGGGTGTTGTTTGGGAGATGGGTGTTGTGCCACCTGCTCCAAACATCCAGGTAAAAGCCATTGAAGCATGCTTTGAGGTTTTGCCCTTGCCCACCCTTACCCAAGCTTTTATGGCGTGGGTGGCTTCCTATACCCTTGCGTCTTTGGGGAAGATTTTGAAAATGGTGGTGCCGGTGCCCCAAGCCCTGGCCCCCCTGGTCCGGGAGCCCCTCTATGGCTTCAACCAAGCCTATGAAGGCAAAGCTTCTCCCATACTCAATCGCCTCAAGGCTTTTTTTGAACAGCATCCAAGCCCCCTTGCTTTAGGGGATCTTGCCCAGAAAACAGTCCTTAAGCGAGAGGCTTTGAAGCGAAGCATCAAACAGGGTTCTCTTGAAAAACAGGGGGAGGTTTTGTGCCATCCTGAATTGCCTGTTCCCTCTCCTGGCCATGCG
>JBOFKH010000116.1:0-9161 GCA_051657225.1 Alphaproteobacteria bacterium | reverse complement strand
AGCATCAGTGTTTTGCCTGCTTTGTCTTGGAGCAAGCGCTTTTGGGGATAAAATGTGTAGGGGCCCAGGGTATAGGAAGAAGCCCAAGCGCTGCTGATCTGCAGGAGATGTTTTAAAAACTGTTCCAGTTTAAAAGGTTTTTTTAAAACTGGCGGAGCCTCCCAAGACGCAGCTGATGGCACAGCTCCTAGCAAAAGAAACGGCCCCTGCCAACCCTCCAGGGCGACCTCGTCTAAAATCCAAGCCTGGACACCCTCGTAAAGCTTCGCCTCTTGGTCAGCAGAAAAAACCTGCAGCTGATCCTCAGGTAACCACGTCGCAAAAATTTCTTGGATTAAATGTGCCGTCACCGAACACCGGGTTAAAAGCCCCCATACCAAATCCGCGTTTCTCCTTTTTTTCTATAGCTTAAGACTGAAATAAAAGCGCTGTCAGGGTATAATTTGAAAGCAGAATAAGAATTGATGCGGAAACCACCGCACGGGTTGCCGCAACGCCAACCCCTTGGGCTCCTCCCGCGGAGGTATAGCCGTGGTAGCACCCCATCAAGCTAACCCAAAACCCAAAACAGCAAGCCTTCACAAGACCAGAGAGTACATCCGTTGGCTCCAAAAAATCAAAGGTCTGCTTAAGGTAGCTTGCAGGATTAAAGCCAAGCTTATAGGTGCTCACCAGATAACCCCCAAAAATCCCCAAGCAATCCGCAACCATCACCAGCAAGGGCAGCATACACACCCCCGCTAAAAAACGAGGGAAAATGAGGTATCGAAAGGGGTTTGTGGAGAGGGTCACCAGAGCGTCAATTTGTTCTGTCACCCGCATGGTGCCAAGCTCTGCCGCGATAGAGGCCCCCAAACGCCCCGCAACCATGAGGCCTGCCAAAACAGGCCCCAGCTCCCGGGTCATGGATAACACCACCACCGTTGCGATGCTTCCCTCGCCGTTAAACCGAGAAAAGCCCGTATAACTTTGGAGCGCCAAAACCATGCCTGTGAAAATAGCCGTCAACCCCACAACCGGAAGAGAAAAATAGCCCATATCCAAAAATTGCCGCAACCAAATGCGCCCGTAATAGGGGGGGCGCAAGCCATCTTGAAGGGTTTTCCACGTAAACAGGCTCACCCGCCCTACAGAAATAAGAAAGCTAAAAAACAGGCGACCCATGGCCTCCAGAAAGCCAATCATGCAGTTCCTCCAACATAAATTCGATGGGGGCGCTTGCCAAGACGCGTCAAAATTTCCCAAGAAACCGTCCCTGCCGCTTCAGCTATTCTGTCAGCCGTGATGTGTTGGTTGATCAATTCCACCCAAGAGCCAGGATAAACCCAACCATCGGGCAAATCTGTGACATCGAGGGTTGCTAAATCCATTGAAATTCGACCCACAACGGGAACCTCGCACCCCTTGACCATGGCTGTCCCTTTATTGCCAAGGCTGCGCATGTAACCATCCGCGTAGCCCATGGAAATGGTAGCAAGTCGCAGGGGACGCGCTGCCCAATAGGTCTGATCGTAACCTACAGACTGTCCTTTTTGCACCGTTTGAATTTGCAATACGCGTGACCGAAGGGTTAGCACCGGTTGCACAGAAGCCCGAAATACTTCTTCAGCAGTAAAGCTTGAACCATAAAGCAAGCGCCCTGGCCGCACCATGTCAAACCAATATTCTGGCCCGTGGAAAATCCCCCCAGACCCAGCAAAGCTTCCAGGCACACCTGGAAGCAGCGCCCGGACGGCTTCAAAAGCTTCTCGCTGCTGGTTGTTGTAAGGATGATTCGGTTGATAGGCGCAAGCCAAGTGGCTCATCACATAATGGAGATGTAGGCCAGCAAAACCACCTCTGTCTTGAAGTTGGAGGCCCAATTCTTCAAACGAAAGCCCTAAACGAATCAGCCCCGTATCTACTTGCAAAATCGCCCCAAGGTGTTTTTCTTTCTGGGCAGCATACTGCTTCCACAACGCCACTTGGCCCACATCCGCCAAAACAGGGACGAGGCGATGCTGATCAAAAATAGGCTCCGTTCCAGGCCAAAGACCATTGAGCACATAAATGGTAACAAAAGGGAGGTAGCCTCGAAGTTGAATCCCCTCCTCCAGGGTTGCTACAAAAAATTCTTTAGCACCCACCTCCGCAAGCTTACGTGCTACAGGTCCAACCCCCAGCCCATAGGCATCTGCCTTCACCACAGCTGAGCAAACGCAAGCACCCACTTTATCTTGCAAAAAGCGATAATTGTTTGCGAGGGCGTCTAAATTTACTTCACAAACCGAAGTAGCTGTTAGCGGAAGCTGATCTAGTACCTCAACAGGCGATGAGAGCAGGCTAACGGGGCGCATGGGGCACTCGGTCGTTGCTTATCAAGTTCGAAAACTTCGTCAGCTTGCCTTCAAAATGCAAATAGATGCTTCCAATGGGTCCGTGTCGCTGCTTCGCAATCACCACCTCCGCGCGGTTGTGTAGCCCTGCCATCTGCTGCTGCCATGCCTCCATTTTCTCTGTTCCCTCCTGAGGTTTCTTGCGAGATTCATAATATTCTTCCCGGTAGACGAATAAGACAACGTCTGCATCTTGTTCAATAGAACCTGATTCACGCAGGTCCGAGAGCTGGGGGCGCTTATCTTCTCGCTGTTCGACGGCCCGGGAGAGCTGGGAGAGCGCCAAAACAGGAACCTCCAGCTCTTTGGCGAGGGTCTTGAGACCCCGGGTGATTTCTGAGAGCTCTTGGACCCGATTTTCTGAGGACGTGCGCGTTGAAGAAAGCAACTGCAGATAATCAATCACAATCAGGCCAAGGCCTTGCTGACGCTGAAGCCGCCGCGCCCGGGTCCGCAAACCCGCAATGGTCAAGGCAGGGGTATCATCGATATAAAGGGGAAGGTGTCCCAATTGGCGAGACACATCTACAAATTTAGGGAAATCTTCTTGGGAAATGGCACCTCGCCGAATGCGGTCTGACGGAATGCCTGTTTCTTGCCCCAACAAACGCATGGCCAACTGCTCAGAAGACATTTCGAGGGAAAAAAAAGCAACCCTGGCGCCTTCACCCTCTTTACCCCGCAAGGATGCAAGCGCAGCGTTAAAAGCAATGTTTGTGGCAAGGGCGGTTTTCCCCATGGATGGGCGCCCCGCGAGGATGACCAGGTCAGAGGGGTGAAACCCACCCAACTGTTTATCTAAATCTTCAAACCCTGTTGTGACACCCACCACGTGGCTGTCCCGCTTGAAGGCGGTTTGAGCCGTCTGCACGGCCTCCGCCAGCGCATTAGAAAAAGCCTGAAAGCCCCGCTCTTTTTCTCCCAGCGTTGCCAGATCAAACAAACGTTTTTCCGTTTGTTCGATGGTGTTCAACGGTGTCACGTCAAAGACATAGGCTTTTGCCTGTTGAACCAAATCTTCACCTAAGTGGATCAGCTGACGCCTGAGGAATAGATCATAAATTTGACGCCCATAGTCTAGGGTATTGGCAAAAGACACCACAAGCCCAGCCAAATTAGCCAGGTATGCGCTGCCCCCCACGTCTGCCAAGGCTTCATCTTTTTTGAAATAGTGGCTGAGGGTGATGGGGCTTGCCAATTGCCCTCGATTCACAAAATGGAGGATCCCCTGATAGAGGCGCTGATGAACCGGGTCATAAAAATGTTCCGCTTTAAGAAAAGCCACGACCTTCTCTAAAGATTCATTATGGTGCAACAAGACACCCAACAGGGCCTGTTCTGCCTCCATATTATGGGGGAGCAGCGAAAGCTCATCCCCTTGCCCAGAGGTATTTGCCGAGTCGTTTGTCGTGTTAGAAAAAGAAGCGGAAGCCCGTGTCACCCATAACTCTCAATCGGTACAATTTTCCCAATGCGCTTTCTTTGAAAAAGCTGTGTGGTGCCCGCTGCCGGACTCGAACCGGCACGATCGAAGATCGACAGATTTTAAGTCTGTTGTGTCTACCTATTCCACCAAGCGGGCAACCATTCCAAAAACTATCCTTTTCTTCCGCTTTGATCAAGGGGGGATTTGGCAGGATCTATTTTTGAGAGAACTTATCTGAAGCGTGATCGTCATCTGTTTTGGTATTGGAAGGGTTCAGGCGTCGTCAGAGCGCACCAAAGCTGAAGCAAAGGTCCAAAAGTAACAGAGCTCCTTTTTTTTATCTTCGGAAGGCAGGCGCCCTTCAGCAATGTAGTCTTTTTGTCATTTCATTCTCGCTGTCTATCTCAGTTTATTCCTCGCGTTTGCAAAAAAAATAGTCAATTATTTAAAGCTGTTTTCAATTATTGCTGTAAAATTTATTTTAACATTAGTAATAATATTATTAATTTTTAATTTTGTGACAATCCGATTTAACTTAAAAAAGGAAAACAATGTCTACTAGTTTAACAAAATTTAGGCTTTCTAAGCTCGCGTTTATTGTTTTTGCGATACAAAATATTGCTTTCGCAAAAGGACAGGAGCTTGGAGCAGCAGACGACGCAGCAAACGCAACATCCTCAAATCAGAGCGCGCATGCGACCGCATCTTTTGATTCACTTCCACCAGAGATAGTCGAAGCGATTTTTCAGAATTTTTCTCAGGAAGATCTTAAAAAAGTTCGATCTGTCGATAAAAAATTCAACACTATTGCTAACGAGTACATCCAAAATATTAAGGTTCCATCGCGATTTTCAGCCGAAATGCCTCAACTTCTTCAAACGTTCGTAAGAAATTTAATAAACTTTAATTTCCAAAATATCAGGGGCCCATCGCAACTCTCAGCCGAAAAGCGTCAACAGTTTCAAACGTTCGTAAAAAATTTAAGGAACGTTAATCTCCAATTCTCTCGAAAGCCCTCCTGTGATGTGCTAGAGCTGGTTCGTGATGCGCGAGTTAAGGCGTTACAGCTTAATGATTTGGCCATTAACGCACAAAACATCCAGGAACTGGCACCCCGTCTTTCGAACTTTCCAAACCTTCAGCAGCTCAATTTGAGTAACAACAAGATCGGAGAGGCAGGTGCACAAGCGCTGGCAAAATCTCTTCCAAAGCTTCCAAATCTTCGAGAGCTTGATCTGATTGGCAACAACATCGGAGAGGAAGGCGCACAAGCGCTGGCAGAATCTCTTTCAACCCTTCAAAACCTTCAGCAGCTCAATCTGAGCTGGAACAACATCAGAAAGGCAGGTGCCCAAGCGCTGGCAAAATCACTTCCAAAGCTTCCAAATCTTCGAGAATTTGGTCTAGTTGGCAATAACATAGAAAAGGAAGGCGCACAAGCGCTGGCAAAATCTCTTCCAAAGCTTCAAAACCTTCAGCAGCTCAATCTGAGCAACAACAAGATCGGAGAGGCAGGAGCACAAGCGCTAGCAGAATTTCTTTCAACCCTTCCAAACCTTCAGCAGCTCAATCTGGGCAACAACAGAATCGGAAAGGCAGGTGCACAAGCGCTGGCAAAATCTCTTCCAAAGCTTGCAAATCTTCGAGAGCTTGATCTGATTGGCAATCTCATTGAAAAGGAAGGCGCACAAGCGCTGGCAGAATTTCTTTCAACCCTTCCAAACCTTCAGCAGCTCAATCTGAGCTGGAACAAGATCGGAGAGGCAGGTGCACAAGCGCTGGCAAAATCTCTTCCAAAGCTTCCAAATCTTCGAGAGATTGATCTAATTGGCAACAACATCAGAGAGGAAGGCGCACAAGCGTTGGCAAAATCTCTTCCAAAGCTTCAAAACCTTCAGCAGCTCAACCTGAGCAACAATAACATCGGAGAGGAAGGCGCACAAGCGCTGGCAAAATTTCTTTCAACCCTTCCAAACCTTCAGCAGCTCAATCTGAGCAACAACAACATCGGAGAGAAAGGCGCACAAGCGCTGGCAAAATCTCTTCCAAGCTTTCCAAATCTTCAAAAGCTTAGTCTGCACATAAATACAGATCTAGGTGTTATCACTTTGCGAAATGCGCTCCCAAAAACAAATTTGCAAATTTTATTAATCTCTCTGCCTGCTAAATCGCCCTTCCGTAGGCAATTTAAAAAACTATATAATCGACAAGGCACTTCTATCAACGTGCTTTTTGTATAAATCACGCGACCTCCTTCCCCTCACGGGGGAGGAGGCCTTTTGGACAAACCCTCAAAGGTTGGTGAAAAATCCGTCCCTCTGTAAAAAAAAATTTACAGACGATCTGTCTGTTGATGAAGGCTTTCTTGCTTTTTAATAGCCCCCAGCAGGTAATTCATCCCCAGCCGATCTGACAATTTCCAGGTTTGGGTTAGGGGTTTGAAAGAGATACCTGAGAGTGTAAATTCATGAAAACCTTGCCTTTCCAAAAGCCAAGAAAGTTCATAAGGCGTGATGAATTTCTCCCACCGATGGGTGCCGGGGGGAACCCAGCCTAAAATTCTCTCCGCAGCGACAATCCCCAAAATATAAGACAAAAACGTGCGATTAAGGGTGGAGAGGAGCAGCACCCCTCCTGGCCGCAGGTAGGCTCCACAAAGCGCCAAAAAATCCCCCGGGTGTTTGACATGTTCCACAATCTCAAAAGCTGTGACAACATCAAACAAGTGTTCTGGCACGGGCAGCTCCTCTAAAGGGCACCCATGGTAAGCGATGTCGAGCCCTTGCTCGACAGCATGCTGCTTCGCCACGGTGATAGCTTCAGGCACGGCATCAAGGCCTGTGACATGGGCGCCCATCCGCGCCAGGGGCTCTGCCGTTAAACCACCGCCACAGCCCACATCTAAAAGGCGCAAGCCCCGCAGGGGTTTAAAAGCTGTGGCAGAAGCAGGGGGCAACCCCTGACGCTGCATATAGTCCTTCGCAAAACGCAACCGAAGGGGGTTCAGCTGATGAAGGATGCGGTAAGGACCACGCTCATCCCACCAGGTTCCTGCGAACGGTTTAAAATGCGCCAGCTCTTTTGGGTCTGTAGAAGAAAAAGCGGCGCCGTGGTTTTGGCGCTGGGATGGATGTGCCACAAAGCCTCCTAAAGTGCAAAATTCTCCCCCAGATAAACCTGGCGAACGTTCAGATCCGACACAATCTCTTGGGGTGTTCCTTCTTTGATAACGTGTCCCTCATTGATAATATAGGCACGATCCACAATCTGCAACATGTCCCTGACATTGTGGTCTGTGATTAAAATGCCAATAAAGCGCTCCTTAAGGTGCAAAATCAAAGCCCGGAGGTCTCCAATGGCTTTGGGGTCAATGCCTGCAAGGGGCTCATCTAGCAGGATAAATTGGGGGTTTCCCGCTAAAGCCCTCGCGATTTCAACCCGGCGTCGCTCTCCTCCCGAAAGGGTCAGGGCAGAAGACGTGCGGATCTTAGTTAAAGAAAATTCTTCTAAAAGGCTTTCCAATTGTTTTTCCCGAACAGCAGGGTCTTTTTCTAAAACCTCCAACACCGCTTTGATATTTTCTTCAACGGTGAGCCCTCTAAAAATAGAAGATTCCTGGGGCAGATATCGAATACCAAGGCGCGCGCGCCGATACATGGGCAAACGCGTAATGTCCTGACCATTCAAGAGGATACGCCCTTCATCTGGAGACACAAGGCCTGTCATCATGGAAAAACTGGTTGTCTTTCCAGCCCCGTTAGGGCCCAGCAACCCTATAATCTCGCCTTTTTTCAATGTAAGGCTCACGTTATCAACCACTCGCTTCCCCCGAAAACTTTTTAAGAGATTCTTGGCTTCCAGGTAGGCTTGGTTTTGATCTTGGACTAGCGGCTTTGGCTGTTGTGCTGTTCCCCAGCTGAGGAGCGCTTGAAATAAAGAGGGAGGCATCAGGGCGCCCCTTTCAATTTTTGGGTCGGTTTGGTTGCGGGCTTCAGCATGGCTCGAATCCTTCCCCCTGAAGCAGGCGAACCTTTTTTAGAATCTGCACCCATCACCGCCGTCCTTTTTTTTAAATCTATCCTCATATGAGAGCCCTTCACCAAATTGTCCCCTTGTAAAAGGGTTACATGACCTTTGAGAACAGCTTTTTGCGTCGCTGCATCGTACTGCCCCCAATCCCCTTCTGCAAGGTAATCCTCCGTTGAAACCACCACATGGTCTTGGGCCACCACTTTATCCAGTTCCCACGCCTCCCCTGGAGCAAAAGATGGGCCAAGATGGATTTTAGCTGATTTAGGCTTAAAAAAGGCTGTCAAAACTTTTGCTTTGATAACCTTACCTTTTTGCGTAAAGAGTGCGTTGCCTATTGCAAGCACCTGCCGCTTTTGCTGTTGATATTGAATTTCTTGGGCTTTTAAGTTTTCAGAAGCGGTTAATAGCTGCACCTCTTTTCCTCTTAAGCGTAGGGTTTCTTTGGGCACGTCATAGAAAGCTTCCTCCGCAACGCCCTTTCCCTGAGATGTCTCAAAACGCACCTTCCCCTTAGCTACCAGGTGGGTCAGCTCCCGATCTGGTTCAGACAAGGGTTTTGAAAAATGGGCCGAGAGGGTATCTGAAAAAAGCACCATGTCTCCCCTTTGGACACGCACATTTTGGGACGCCGTGCACGTATGTTTCAGATCATCGCACCGAATTTCCTTTTCTGCATCAATCAAGATAGGAAGTGCTTCATGGGTGGGGGGTGCGACGCGAAGGGGTTGTGGGTTTGTTAAAGCTGCAAAACCTGAATGGGTTGTAAAAGCTATCCCCAAGATTACCCAAAAGAAAAACAAGGCTCCCTTAAAATGAAGAAACAAACCAATCTTTGGTTTAGCTTCAAAGGATAAGCGACACATCTCCATAGGTTCTACTTAACAGCTGAAGAATGGGGGTAGATAACCAAGCGCGCATTCCCCCTCAACACCAAGATATGACCTAGCCCTTCTTCTTGAAGGGAAAAACCATCCGCTGCCGCTGTGCCCGTTGGGCCTGAAGCTTCCACAGGATGAGACCCCTTCACGTGCTTGGTTTTAAGGTCTACCGTGGCCATCTTGGTTTTAAGCTGATAACCCAAAACATCTTGGAGCGCCACCTGGCGCTTGAGGGTTAACAAGCCTTCTTTTTCTCGAAACTCACCTCGTTCAGCTTTCAGCGTTACCCAACTCCCCCCTGTCTTTGTGAGCTTACCCTCTGGGTTAATTAAAGAAACTTGCTCTGATAAAATATTCTGAGCTCGCGTAGCCCATACCTCATACGCCTCCCCTTTGTCAGCCTTAGAAGTAAAGCGGGGAGCTTCCATGGTATTTTTTAAGACTGAGAGC
>JBOFKH010000115.1:0-2159 GCA_051657225.1 Alphaproteobacteria bacterium | reverse complement strand
TAGGAGCTTTCCCTTTTAACCATGACTTAGTGTCATTATACGTGAATAAATGGTCCTTGGTCTGAAGCTCAATGCCAGCCTTTTGGGCTGCAAAAACATTTCGAAAATAGATTTCATTTGGGAAAAAAAAGCTTGTTATCTTTTAGAAGTATTTTTAATGTTAAATAAGCTTTAAGGTGGTCCTCTGTTGGTGTGTCGGAAGCTGCATAGATAGAAAGAATATGATAATCGGGGTGAGTTCTTTCAAGTAGCTTCGTTGGCGCAACAGGCGCTGCGTTAGAATCTTCTTCAATGCCATAGTCTGCTCCCGCCTTGGCGGAAGATACGGCGGTCGCTGAAACAGCCAAAAAAAGGGCGAGAGGCGCCCCAGTTTGTAAAAATTTTTTTGAAATCTTCATGAGAAAATCCTTTTAATCTTTAAAAAATGCCAATCCGATACAAGATCATTTTGAGCAATATCATGGTTTAAAAAGATTTTCTATATTTTTCGCTTTATAATGACAAATAGGCTTTTTAGCACATGGATTCTAAAAGAGGTGGTAGTCTTTATTTCGACATTTCCTATTTTATAATCCGCCACTGGCCGTCTTCGCCTCGACAGGCTGTTCCATGGGCTTTTTGGGATTTTCCGTCAATCTTTACAGTTTGCTGATAGTTGCGGCAATAGCCATTGGCGCTGTTATAAGACTTTGTGGGCGTAATTGTACCTGAAACACCTTGGTTGTGGCTGCTGCTCCAGCTTGTTGATTGGTTGTTTTGTATAGATTGGAGTGTTGCCTGCTGCATAGCTTGTCGATCTTCTTCATCTAATTTTCGCCCTACAGCGCCCCCTGCCCAAGCACCCAGAAGCGTTCCTGCTGCAACCGCAACCAATTTACCAGTTCCTCCTCCAATTTGGGAGCCTATCAAGGCACCTGCAGCGCCGCCCAAGAAAGTTCCCCCCGTTTCCTTGGGGCCGCTTGTACATCCAGCTGTCATCGTGCTTATAGCAGCTAAAGTTAAGAGGGTTTTCTTCATGTGATCTCTCCGTGGGCTTAAGGGTTATCCACAAATGGTACTATGACTTAGTTTAAAAAAACCTTTTTTAAAAAATCTAAAGATTTTGGTGTTGGGTCACACCTAGAGGTGACACGCACCATCCTGGATCGCCCCTTGAAGAGCTTTTTCTATAAAAGGCAAGCAGCGGCTGGTAAATGTTTCAAGCTGCTCAGAAAGCTGTTGAAGGTGCTCCCTTTCAGTTGTTTGGCGAAGTTCCAGACAAGCCTGGGTCAAAACGTCGATATCAGCTTGGGAAAGAAAAGCTGGGCTTTGCTTCAATAATTTTTCGACTTCTCTTAAAGATTGAAGGGCCTCCAGCTTTTTTTGTTCCCAAAGCCGTTTCAGCAAATCCTCTGAAGCAAACTGGCGGCTTTCTTCCAAAAGCTGTCGCATCTTGTCTGGGCTTAAGCCATAGCTTGGCTTGACCTCAATTTCTTGGAAAATGTTCGTTGTTTTTTCTTGAGCTCTTACTGTTAGAAGACCGTCTGCATCCAAGCTGAATGTCACATGGATTCGAGCCATCCCTGCGGGCATGGGGGGAATTCCCCGAAGCTCAAAATGAGCCAAAGAACGGCAATCCTTCACCATCTCCCGTTCCCCTTGAAGCACATGGATTTTCATGGCGCTTTGGTTATCTTGAAAAGTTGTAAAGGTTTGGGAAACTTGGGTGGGGATGGGTGCATTGCGAGAGATCAACCGCTCCACAAGCCCCCCCATCGTCTCAATCCCCAGAGAAAGGGGGGTGATGTCTAGCAATAAATGAGAGGCACCCCGCGTTAGGGCCTCAGCCTGTTTGGCAGCCCCCATGGCCACTGCATAATCCGGATCTAGAGAGGTTAGGGGAGGGCGCTGGAAAAAATCTGTTAAAGCCCGTTGCACATAAGCCAAGCGGGTTGAGCCCCCCACACAAATCACCCCCGAAAGGGTTGCTTTATCGATTCCAGCATCTTTCAACACCTGTTGAACGAGAAACAGGGTTCGGTTTACAAAAGGCTCTACCAACAGGTTGAGGGTGTTTTGGGAAAAAGGAACCTGTTGGGGCGCGTCGTCCCCAAGCCCCTCTCCCAATTCTAAAATGGCGCTGGGCTCGAGGCTCAATTTTTCTTTGGTTTGCTTGGCTT
>JBOFKH010000114.1:0-3296 GCA_051657225.1 Alphaproteobacteria bacterium | reverse complement strand
GTGAGGAGCAATGCCTCAACATCCTCTCTGGACGCGGCCTAATAGCAGTTTCTTAAATACTTTAATTTACTACTTGATGCATAGACTTAGAAACCGAGGATCTGTAAATGAAAACCAAATTTTTAAATTTAAAAATTTTTATTTTACTTGCTGTGCAAGCAAGTATATTTATTGCTTCAGCAGGACCTTTATCTGATGAAATTTCAAGAGATACAGATTCAAAAACACTTTTTGCAACGAAAAGGCTGACGGCATTTCCAGCTACACCAGCAAGAATTACGGAAATGGCAGATATATTAAATCAAGATAATGGTGGCAAATTAAATGGCCAATTCTATGAAGATGGATTGCCAAAAGACGCAAAGTGGATTTCTCATAAGCAAGATTTACTTTCAAAACACGATATAAAATATGCTTTTTTTTATATGAGCGACAGCGCCTTCAGTGAAATTGTATGTATCGTTGGCCGTGAACCAGACTTTTCAACAAAGACAACGCAAAGATTTTTTTACATAACTAACGTAAAATACCAAAAAATTGGCATAACTTCTGAAGCAATCCGGGGTTTTTTAAAATCAGATTCTATTGACTACAAAATATTAGAACTCAGCATTCATCCAGACAACGAGCCCTCCGTTGCTATCGCTCAAAAGGTAGTCGGCTCATCTAAAATTGGTGAAGGTGAGAACCACGCAAGAACACAGCCGCGGCACTTTTACGCAATTTCAAGAGAAGAACTCATAAAAAAAATTTCTACCTTCCCAGACATTAGTTACCCCTAACTCGGCGTAAAGTTTAAAAAAATGATTGAGCGGGACAGAACTCATTGAAACCGCCATTAAACAATTGAAGAAAATTTCTGAAATCCAGCACACGCGTCACCGATCTCTTAATAATTTTCTGACAAACATCACATCCGGGGACTGAACCGAAAAGTAAACGTCTTCCAGCTGTCGTATTTATCTAGGGGAAGCTTAAGCGGGGTGCACTGTGGGTCTCGGACGGCACGCAGAGCGCTCTCCAAGCCTGCTTGGTAAAAGGCGTGCCGGGTGGAGCTCTGGCCCGGAAGTACCTTCACGTTTTTCACCGTTGCGTCTGGGTTCATCTCCATCTCCAGCACAACCGATAGATCTCCAGCGTCCTTTGCCCCTGCGGGAATCCGCCAGCATTTACGCATCTGTTGACGTAGCAAATCCATCTCGCTCATGCTCAATGTTCCCACTTCGGGGGCAGCATTCACCGAATCAGATGTGGGATCTGTTTCATCCAAAAGCTGATCAATTCCATCATCTGCCGTATCTTCCAGATTTTTAAGAAGCTCATCTACTTTGCTCTCAGGGCGAGGCTTTTTAGGCTTGGCTTTCTCGTCTTTTTTCTTAGGCTTGGGCTTTTCAGCTTTTTTCTCTTGTTTAGGAGCTTCTTTTACCTTCTCCGCGGGCTTTTTGTCTTCTTCTTTTTCCTTAGGTTTTTCGGGCTCCGGCTTCGGCTCTGGGGGAGGGAGTATGCCAGGAGCCTCCGGTTCCGGCTCTGGTTTTGGACGGGGTTCTGGCTTTTTTTCAGGAATCAAAGGCTGTTCCGTGGCCTCAACAGGCTTGGGCTCTTCAGGCTTTACCTCAGGTTTTGGCTCCGGCTCTGGAGGTTTAGGCTTTGGCATGGGTTTGGGCTTCAGGGCTGGGGCTTTTGAGATGCTATCGATAGGAACAATTTCAACAGGAATGGGGTGCGGTGGCTCTAGAGGAACTTTACCCCAGGGAAGGTTAACCCAAAAGAGAGATAGGAGAAGCCCATGCAAAAGCAGAGAAAAAATTAATCCCATCGTCAGATTTGTGTCGCGCTTCATAGCAAAACCTCTCCCCTACTTAGAAAGAGAAGGAGGTTTTGCAAGTTCTCCAGAGCCGGGCAATTTGGGCTTAGCCCCAGCAGGCTCGCTGATTAAAGCAACCTTTGTGTACCCCCCCTGACGAATCAGCCCCATCAATTCCATAACTTGCCCATAGGCGAGGGTTTGATCCGCCCGAATGTAGACAGGCGCGTCAGGGTTTACGCCTGTAATAGCTTTTAAGCGCGCAACCAGCGCGGTGGAAGGGACTTCTGTTTCTTGCAGAAAAAGTTTCCCCTCTTGGGTGAGGGTTATGATCAAGGGGTCTTTTTGCTCAGGCAAAGCAGGTGCATCGCTGCCAGGAAGATCCACAGGGACCCCGGTGGTCATCAACGGTGCTGCCACCATGAAAATTACCAACAACACCAACATCACGTCCACCATAGGCGTTACGTTGATCTCAGACATGGCTTGGAACTTGCGTCGCCCCTTGGACCTGTTACCAGCTTTAGAAAAAGAAGCGCCCATCTAACGTCCTTCCTCCAGCTGACGGGAAATGATGGCGCCAAACTCGTGGGAGAAGGAATCCAAGCGATTGCCATAGCGGTTGAGATCATTGGAAATTTTGTTATACGCAATCACTGCGGGGATAGCTGCCACAAGGCCCAGGGCTGTTGCAAAGAGGGCTTCTGCAATGGCAGGGGCCACAACGGTAAGGCTGGTATTTTGGGACATCGCAATTGATTGAAAGCTGTTCATAATCCCCCAGACGGTTCCAAACAAACCAATAAACGGTGACGTAGAGCCAACAGAAGCCAAAAAACCCATGTGCTTTTCAATTTGGTCCATTTCCCGGCCTGCGGTCACCTCCATCACCCGCTCAATCCGCTGTTGAAGGGTGCTGCCCACTTCTTTAGACAAACGACCACCTTGGGACATAGAACGCCGCCACTCTCGCATGGCTGCAGCAAACACTGCTGCAAAAGGGTCTTTGGGTTTAGCACCTGTTCGGTCAAAAAGCGTGTCGAGGGAGGCTGCGGACCAAAAGCCTTCCTCAAACTGATCTGCAAGCTGTTGAAGGCGGCGCACTTTCATCAATTTTGAAAAAATAATCGACCAAGACCAAACAGATGCTAAGGCAAGCCCTATCATGACGAATTTGACAATGGGGTCTGCAGAAAGAAAAAGCCCCCACAACGAAAGATCGTGAACCATCCCTCCCAACGCAGCGCCTTCAGCTATCGGAAGTACGGGGGCGGGAGTTGGAACCGGAAGTGTGAACATGTTTATTTCCCTCTTTCATTTCAAAACAATTCTGGCTTTAAGATAAAGTTGCTGAGCCAAAAGGTAAAGCCTCTTGTAAAATTTGCATTTTTTCGTAAAGAAGCCCCGGTAACCGGCCAGGCCTACCTGAAACGTACATCCAAACCAGTTGAATTTCTATTTCCACAAGACACCCCCCCTCTAGGTATACATC
>JBOFKH010000113.1:0-6213 GCA_051657225.1 Alphaproteobacteria bacterium | reverse complement strand
AAACTGCCATATGAACGTACAGCATAAGATCAAAATATTCTAAAACTGTTCCAATTTGCAACAGCCCCACAGCTTCTTTTTGCTGACGTGTCAGAGAAGAAAAAAGAGACATTTGTGCCTAGCCCTTTAAAATTATTTTTTTTACTAATATGAAATTTATTTTTTTCATTAGATTTTAAAATCTTAAATAACATAAGAAATCTTTTTTTTACAAGCAATTTTTTTAAAATTTATAAAAGGAATACAAAAATCTAATTCCTATTTTTTTAACAAAAAGGCATATAAATTTTTTGATTTGTCAATTGTAATGATACAATTTATAGCAGTTCTCTCCAGAAGCCCTGATCCGTGATATGAGGCTTGACAAAACATCCTAAAATCAGGTTAAGCTTGGTCCAAGAATGGTGGAATGCGCTACCTAGGTAATATGAGAGACCCATGCTAGACCTAAAATGGATTCGGGAAAACCCTGCGTTATTAGACGTGGCTTTGCAAAACCGGAATTATCTGCCTGTTTCAGAGGAGGTTTTGTCTTTAGACCAAAAGCACCGGAACCTTCTTACAGAAATTCAAAAGCTTCAGGCCCAGCGTAACGTCCTCGCAAAATCCATTGCAGAAGCCAAAAAGCAACAGCTTGCGGCTGTGCACCTGATGGATGAGTCTTCCGAAATTCGGGATCAACTGGTTTCCCTTGAAACGGAAGAGGCTGATGTTTCTGCCGCTCTCAAAGCACTTCTAGAAACCCTTCCGAACATGCCCTCTTCGGATGTGCCGGTGGGGAAAAATGAAAACAGCAATGTAGATGTGCGTACGTGGGGGCAGGTTCCCCATTTTTCTTTTACACCAATTTCCCACGAAATTTTGGGTGAGCGTTTGGGAGGGATGGATTTTGAACAGGCGTCTCAAATCTCAGGGGCTCGCTTTTGTTTGCTGAAAGGGCAGCTGGCTTTGTTGGAGCGGGCGCTGGCCTCTTTTATGTTAGACACTCATACCCAAGAATTTGGGTATGAGGAGGTATCTCCTCCTTACCTAGTAAGGGAAGAAGCCGTGTATGGCGTTGGTCAGCTCCCAAAATTTGCGGCGGATCTTTTTGCGACGACGGACCGGCGTTGGCTGATTTCAACGGGAGAGGTTTCTTTAACTAACTTAGTTAGGGAAAAAATTTTAGATGGCGCGGAGCTTCCCCTTCGGTATGTCGCCTATACGCCCTGTTTCCGGTCTGAGGCTGGGGCCGCAGGCAAAGACACCAAAGGGATGATTCGTCTCCATCAATTTTCTAAGGTTGAGTTGGTCCATGTGTGCACGCCAGAATCATCTGAACAAGAGCACGCCTTTTTGTTGAAAGCCGCAGAAACCATTTTGCAGAAGCTAGAGCTTCCCTATCGGGTGATGCTTTTATGCACAGGTGATATGGGCTTTCAATCCCAAAAAACCTATGACCTTGAGGTTTGGTTACCTTCCCAAGGGACGTATCGAGAGATTTCAAGCTGCTCCAATTGCGGTGATTTTCAGGCAAGGCGGATGAAGGCGCGCTTCAGGCGGCCTGGAGAAAAGCCTTTGTATGAGGTCCATACGTTGAATGGCTCAGGGTTGGCAGTGGGCCGAACATTGGTGGCCGTATTAGAAAACTATCAGCAGGCAGATGGGTCAATTTTGATCCCAAAGGTTCTGCAACCTTATATGCGGGGACAAGAAAGGATTGCTAAAAGATGAAAATTTTAAAGGGCTTAAGGGCTACTTTTTTTCTGGGCATCGTTTGCTTATTGGCTTCTTGCGGAGGGGGGGATTATCCCCAGACTGCTCCCATCATTTTAGGACCTCATCAGGTTTTGGTTGGCCCGGGGGACACAGTTTACCGCATCGCGTACCAGCATGGTGTGTCAACCCGGGCTTTAATTGAAGCAAATCGCTTGAGGCCCCCTTATATCTTAACTCAAGGGCAGATTTTGATGCTTCCAGACCCGTTGGGAGATCCGGAACCTGTGAAGGGGAAAGAGCAGGATGAAACGGGAAGCGTCAAAGACTCAACCGAAGAAGAGATGGATAGTTTGAAGCCACTTCCTCTAACGGCCATTCCCCATGAATCTGAGCCGGGGGATCATCCGCGGGACGGTCTGAAAAACTTGGGTGAAAGGCCTGCGCTCCGCCAAGAGAACGTGTTGCCACAAATGGATGAAAAAGGCGGTAAAATTTCTAAGCCACAAGCAAGCCTTGGGGAAGAAAAAGCACCTATATCCAAAGGACCTTCGGAGCCACCTTCTTTGGGAGATGGAAAATTTTCTTGGCCTGTGGAAGGTAGTGTGATTGGAAAATTTGGTAGGGGGGCCGGCAAAGGGGGGCAAGATGGGATCCGGATTGCTGCGTCAGAGGGCACTTCGGTTAAAGCCATTCAAGCCGGAAAGGTGATTTATGTGGGAGATGAGATTCGAAATCTTGGAAATTTAGTGTTGGTGCAGCATAAAGGTGGATGGATCAGCGCCTACGGTCACCTAGGGAAGGCAATGGTTGCCGTGGGAGACACGATTAATTACGGCCAATCTATCGGCTCAGTTGGAAAAACAGGCGCGGCTAAAGAGCCCCAGCTTTACTTTGAATTGAGAAAAAACAAAAAACCAGTTGATCCGTTGGGCCATCTTAGGTCATAAAGGGGTGTTGTTGTTGAACAGGCTTTACCTGTAGGTATAGCTTATGTTGATAAAAAAAGGATAATGTTGTGATGATTAGTCAGGCTTTTGCTCAAGGATCTTCCCTGTTTGGTGGGTTAGAATCTCTTTCTTCTTTCTTACCTCTCGTTTTGATTTTTGTGGTGTTTTATTTTTTTCTGATTCGTCCCCAGCAAAAAAAAGCGCAGCAGCACCGGGAGATGATTGGAGCCCTCAGAAGAGGGGATCGCATTGTCACCAACGGTGGGTTAGTTGGCACGGTGGTGCGTGTGGTTGATGAGCGTGAAGTTGAGCTTGAGGTTGCCCCAGGCGTTCAGGTTCGCGTCATTCGTGGCATGGTGGCGGATGTAATGGCGAAAACCCAACCTCCACAATCTAAGGTGGTGGAAGATTCTTCTGGGAAAGGAGAGGCTAGTGCTAAAAAGGGTGGGGCTCTTGAACAAGCAGGTGGAACTGGCGTTGTTTCCGGAGACGTTAAAGATGCGAAGAAAGCAGCACCTAAGCCTCCGGCAAAAAATTTAAAAAAAACCACAAAATCTAAATAGCTTTTTTAGTGGACGAGGTTTGAGGCAGGTTTTCCCATGTTACAAATTTCTTTTTGGAAGCGCTTTCTGATTTTGAGTGTTGCCTTTTTAGGTGTTCTTCTTGCACTGCCAAACTTTTTTTCAGAAAAGCAGTTGGAATTCTTGCCAAACTGGATGCGCCAGCGGGTTGTTTTGGGACTTGACCTCCAAGGTGGCTCTCACCTTTTGCTTGAAGTTCAAGGGGATGCCCTGATGGAAGAGCAATATGGCTTCATCCTGGATGGCCTCCGCAAGCATATGCGCTCTGAACGGGTTGGTTATTTGAACCTAAAATCTGCCTCCAAAGGCGTTTTTTTTCGCTTGCGGCGCGGGGAAGACGTT
This sequence comes from Alphaproteobacteria bacterium, assembly GCA_051657225.1. GTDB lineage: Bacteria > Pseudomonadota > Alphaproteobacteria > Holosporales > JBOFFI01 > JBOFFI01. The sequence continues at coordinate 2,645 of JBOFKH010000113.1, read as the reverse complement.
TCAAAGTTACAGAATTTGTTAAAAAAGATAGACCCAGAGCTTTCTTTCTCACAGCAGGATGGCATGGTTCACGTGGCTTATGATGCTGCAGCTGAAAAGGCTCTGCTTAAGCGGGCGGTGGATAAATCTATCGAGACTATCCGTTTTCGTATTGATGAACGGGGAACGAAAGAGCCTTTGATTCAACCCCAAGGGGACCGACGCATTGTGCTACAGTTGCCAGGAGAATCTGACCCTGCCCGTGTTAAGCAGTTAATTGGGAAAACAGCAAAGCTTTCGTTTCAGCTGGTGGAGGGGGTTATCTCTGCTTCTCAGGTTGCATCTACCCCAGTTCCTGCGGACCGAGAATTGCTATCAGAATCTGACCAAGGTCGTGGCCGTGGAGGGAATGAAAAAATATACTACCTTGTTCGCAAAGAGCGTTTGGTAACCGGAGATATGTTGGTGGATGCTCAGCCTTCCATTGACCCCGAGCGGCACCGACCAGAGGTTCAGTTTCGTTTTAATTCCCAGGGTGCAAAACGCTTTGGAGATGCAACCCGGGAAAATGTGGGACGTTTGTTCGCCATTGTGTTGGATCAGCAGGTGATCAGTGCACCAGAGATTTCCCAGCCCATCTTGGGGGGGGCAGGTGTTATTCACGGCAGTTTTTCCACCCAGGAAGCCCAAGACCTTGCGTTGTTAATGCGTTCAGGCTCTTTGCCGGCTCCCTTAAGCTTTTTGGAGGAGCGAGCCGTTGGGCCAGGGCTTGGGGCTGACTCTATCCGTGCAGGTACACTTGCGACCCTCGTCGCCATTGTGTTTGTCGCTCTTTTTATGCTGGTGGTATATGCGTGGTTTGGCATTTTTGCAGATTTAGCACTGATTTTTAACATGTGTCTGTTGTTTGCGGTGTTATCTCTTTTAGGGGCCACCCTAACCCTCCCAGGGATCGCAGGCATTGCCCTGACCATAGGGATGGCGGTGGATGCAAATGTCTTAATCAATGAGCGTATCAAAGAAGAACTGCGCTTAGGGCGCAAGTTGATCAGCGCTATTGATGCGGGGTATCAGAGAGCCCTTGGGACAATTATCGATTCTAACGTAACAACCTTGATTGGGGCGGGGCTTTTGTATATCTTCGGTACAGGACCTGTGCGTGGGTTTGCGGTGACACTGTCTTTCGGTGTTATCATTTCGATGTTTACAGCGGTTTCTTTGAGCCGAGTTTTTATCGTGTATTGGTTAGAATGGTTTCGTCCGAAAAAGCTTTGGCTTTGAATTTGCAATAACGACGAAGAAGTCGTTTTTTTATCTGGTTTTTGACCAGAATTTTTTAGTGGAAGAGTTTCACAAGACTCAAGGTACGCATATGTACACCGCTATATATTGGATGGGTGGCCGAGCGGTTGAAGGCACCGGTCTTGAAAACCGGCAGGCGTGAAAGCGTCTCGTGGGTTCGAATCCCACCCCATCCGCCAGATTTCTTTCTCTGAAATTATCACCACAAAATTTTTCCATATTTTTTTTGCGTAATGCCTATAAAAGATAGTTTTTAATAAAATTTATGACTATTCAATCAATTTTTATATTAATCTTTTAATATTTATTAAATTAATTATAAAATGACTTATTGTTTAAAGTTAATAAAAACTTAATGGGATAGCAAATGAAATCATTAAAACTGTATCTAATAGTTTTAAGTTTTTTATGTTTGGTCAACTCTGCTGTGGCAGGGAAAGCTAAAATACCTCCAGGATTTGAAGAAATTGTTCAAAAAGCTCATACAAGCGGTTTGTTTGAAAAAGATGAAGCTAAAAGAATTGTCACGTGGTGTTTTTGGGCAACAGGCTTTAACAGAGATCACTCGACGTTTTCCGATGATCAGCTTCCAACTGTGCAGATTGGAGGTCCAATCGACGCTCCTTGTTTTTTTCATGGTGTTGAAACTTATTTAAAGTATTTGCCATCCCAGTATGCCTTTGGTTTAATGCTTGATCGTCCTACCCAAATCACAAATAAAATAGAGCTTGAAAGCTTCAAGCAAAACTTTGGGGAACGCTTTTTCGTTGCTGATATTGAAGACGTGGGAAAGAAACTCATCGAAAATTTTCCTCAGCATAAAAAAACGCTTCAGTTGCTTGTCGATAACGCAGTTGGTGGAGCCCCCGTCTTAACAAGCGATATTTTTCGACTCATTGCAATGCCCTTTGCTGATCCCCAAAATATAGCGTGGGAGGGTGAAGAAAAAATTCGTTATGCATATTTTGATATTGATACGTTTTGTTACAACATGACAAAGCCGACTGATTTTATTAAATATTTAGCAAAAGGTTATAAAAAAAAAGATTCAGATATTACAATAGGTGGTCTTATTCCACACATAACTATCAGAAAACGGTGTGAGTGTTCGATAGACGTGTGTCCACGGTTCAAGTTCTATGTTGAGGTAAAACATTTTTGTTCAGATTACCGGAGTATTCAGCCTGCATCTCTAAAAATTGAAGTGACACCTTCGAAAACAAAATCTATTTTTTTTGCTTACGCAAATAGAGTTTTATGTTATCAGAACCAGGAACTTCTTTCTGAAGTACCTAGTCTTTATAAATGTTTCTTAGTTTCTTCCCATGTTGTTGAATTAAGCAAATTAGCTTACATGAAAACGA
>JBOFKH010000112.1:0-8850 GCA_051657225.1 Alphaproteobacteria bacterium | reverse complement strand
AAGAGCTTAACGCAACTGTTTAAAAAAATCTTTTAAGAGCTGAGAGCACGCTGATTCTTGAACGCCTCCCCATACATCAGGCTTATGAAAGCAAGACCCTGCCTGAAAAATACGTGCACCATGCTCTACCCCTCCGCCTTTCGCATCATAGGCTCCAAAATAGACACAACCCACCCTTGCAAAGCTTATGGCTTGGGCACACATAGGGCATGGCTCAAGGGTGACGTAAAGATTACAGAAAGAAAGGCGTGATTCCCCCGTTTCCTGAAATGCTTTTTCCAGGGCAAGCAACTCAGCATGGGCCAAAGGACTTCCGCTGGCAACCATCTGATTACCTGCGCGCGCAATGAGAGATTGGGTTCTACGGTCTATCACTACCGCCCCTACAGGCACTTCACCTCGATGGGCTGAAGCTTTTGCCTCATCCAACGCAAGTTCCATCCAACTATCCATATTCTCTTGTTCTCCTCAGATTTTTTGGATTTCAACTTATCACCCTAGCTTAAAAAAGCTTGCTCTCAAAAATAAATCCATAGAAAGGAATAGGTTGCTTTAATTTAATGAATTTTTTAGACGAAGTTTTCTAGGATTAAAACAGTCAGCCCCTGGAAGCATTGTTTTTTCTACAGGCCGCAAGATTAAACCAAGATTTATAGCTTATGTTGTATGTGTTAAAGGATTTTTTTTCAAAATTAAAAAAAATATTTTTAGTCTATACTAAAAAAATAAAATTTACTATTTTAGCGTCCTTTTTTAGCCTGATGGCCCTGACCAGCATTTCGGTTATTTTTTATACCCATCGACAATTTATAGATGAATTTTCGGCCATTGTTGATGAGCAAGTTGATGTCATTGTTGAGGGAGTTTCACGTCGGGTTTTTTCTTTTCTTGAACCTATCCAAGAAGTTACCCAAGCAACCAGCTGGATGATTGATTTGCCAGAGCAAATTATCAAGGAGAAGCGAAGTATTACATCTCATCTTTTGGGATTATTGGATGCATTTCCCCAAATAGAAAGTTTTACAATTGGCACCCAAGAAGGCTCTTCTTTAACAGCCACAAGGGTTTCTGGGAATTCTGTTTATCGTTTTAATCCAGATAAATTTTTACCCGCTAATGTCGCCTACCGGGCTACCTTAGTAAACCGTCAACACGGTTCGATAAAGGAGATTGACGAATATTATGAAGCCCAAGGTGATTTGATTGACTCAGAAGAAAACAAATCTGCCTCAATACCCAATTCAGATTCTCTTATCATCTATGATGCACGATTGCGTCCCTGGTATAAAGGCGTACTAAAGACTCAACAAGTTTTTTGGTCAGATCTTTATCTCTATTCAAACAGCGCGGAAATAGGCATCAGTATCGCCTGCCCTATCTATTCAACAACAGGTGTTTTTATTGGCGCAACAGCAGCAGATTTGAATATCAACGAATTATCTAATTTTCTAAAAATACAAGCAACTGGCCCCATTGCGAAGGTATTCATTTTTAACAAGGAAGGCGAGCTAGCGGCTTATCCAGACATTATGGAAATATTGAAAATCAAGCCTTCAGGCCTTGAGATGGCGCGTTTGGATACTTTATCTGATTTCAATCTAAAAATAGTTTATCAGGATTATCTCAAGCGTGATTATCAGAAAAAATTTATTTTCGAAGCAAATTCAAATATTTTTAAAGACATTGCCTATTTTGTAAAATTTCCCGATTCTTTCCATAAAAATTGGACGCTAGGCATCGTTATTTTAGGTGATAAATTTTTGGGAAACATCAAACAAATTCAAAAAGACACGCTTATTTTTTGCATAACGATGCTGATACTAGCTCTTTTTTTAATGGTCTTCATTTCAAGAAAAATTTCACGTCCCATTGAGGAAGTCGCCAACGATTTGAAGCGTATTCAAAATCTGGATTTTGACCAAAAGCTTTACCTCAAGTCTCAGTTTTCAGAAATTTCAGATATGCTGGAGGCTTTAAAAAATGTTGTGACCGTGCTGCGGTCTTTTGGAAAATTCGTCCCCAAAACGTTGGTACAGCAACTTGTTCTCGCAGGTCGAGGTGCACAACTTGGAGGAGAGCAGAAAGTTCTCAGCGTTATGTTTTGCGATATCCAAAGCTTTACAACTATTTCTGAGAAGTTACATTCTGAACAGCTGCTCCTCCACCTCTCTGATTATTTCGAAGAGATGACTAACATTATCAAAAAAAATCATGGAACCCTTGATAAATACATTGGAGATTCCATCATGGCATTTTGGGGGGCTCCCCTGCCTGATGCTCAGCATGCTTACCGCGCCTGTCACGGCGTACTAGCCTGCATGAATCGGCTGAATACCCTCAACGAAACTTGGGAAAAGCAAGACAAACCCCCCATGCTTACGCGATTTGGCATCAGCACAGGACAGATGCTGGTAGGAAACATGGGGTCTTCCGATAGGCTTCAGTATACTGTGTTGGGGGATGTCGTCAATTTAGCTTCAAGGTTAGAGCAATTAAATAAAGAGTACGGAACCCGCATTCTTGTCAGTGAAGCGACGTATCTGCCCATCCAAGATCTTTTTATCTTTCGCCCCATCGACCGAGTTGCGGTTAAAGGAAAAGAAAATGGTGTTCAAATTTATGAACTTCTTTCAGAAATTTTAGAAACAGCAACCTACCCAGTCCCTCCTTTTGTAGAGCTTTCATGGCTTACAACAGAAGCGTATGAAGCTTACTGCAAAGGTAATTGGGAAAAAGCTTTAAAGTGTTACCGTAAGATACTAGAAGCCTTTCCGGATGATTTTTTATCACAGGTTTTTATCAAGCGATGCACCCAATTTATCGACAACCCTCCTCCAGAAGATTGGGATTTTATAACGCGTTTTGGTGGGGGTTAGCTTAGATATGTTTTGATTTTTAACCTGAATTCTGTTAAGAAGAGCACACTAAATAGTTTCTAGAGAAACTTTGTCAGAGGGCATAGATGGACACTGCAGATCAAACAACTGTCTATAAAGACCAGCTGCATCTCTTAAATCGCATGCTTCTTTTCAGCCAACTGGCCTCTTCCCACATCGCTCATGATCTAGCTTCACCCATTGGCGCTATCATGACAGGGTTAGAGATTTTGGAGTTTCCCAAAAATGCCTCTGAAGATGACAAAGAAATTTTAGGCCTTCTGCAAAAATCTTCAGAACTCCTGAGAAGCAGGCTAGATTTTTTTCGTGCAGCCTACGCAATTGGGGGACAAACCCTTGGTGTTCGGTATGTACGTCCCATTTGTCAAAACTATTTCAAGCTGCAAGAACGGGTGGAGCTGACATGGACAGACCACTTTGATCAAGTTAAATTCGCCAAAGGGACACTTCAACTTTTCATTAATGTTTTGATGTGGCTCCACAATAAAGTACCCAAGCGAGGCGAGTTGGTTGTGACGATGAATCCAGAAACGCATACACTAGAAGCAACGCTTAAATCAAGCATAATTGTGCTGGGAGGAGATGATGAAGCTATTTTATCAGGCAAACTTCACTTGGAAGAAGTGACGGCCCAAAGCACACAAACCTACATGATTTTTCTCCTTTCTACTGTGCTTGATTATCCTGTAACCCTTGAATCTTATGGCATTGATGAAATTTGTGTACGGATCCAATCCAAATCTCCGTAAGTTAACTTAAGGACCCCACAGAACAGGATGGTTGAAGCATTGAAACACACGTATGTGTTACCAAGCACCCAAGGTGTTCCGGAAAGTTATATTCCTTTCCACCTGCACAACCTTCGTCAGCAGGTTTTGAAAAAGCAAGCTCCCCAACTTCATGTAACGACCCATGAAGGGGCTCTGGTTTCCCTTCAACAGACCCTACATTTTTTAAACCCAAGCTATCGCATTGTAACCTTACCACCTTGGGATTGTTTGCCTTATGATCGGGTCTCTCCCCATGTTGATGTGATGGCAGCTCGGCTTGAAGCCTTGAGCCACCTTTGGTCTGACCCACATACCATTGATTTTATTCTGACAACTCACCACGCTTTGGTCCAAAAATTACCACCGTCTTCAGCCTTTCGTTTTAACGCACGGAAACTTCAGCCAAAAGATCAGGTGAGCCGCACAACATTTTTAGAGCATCTCACACAGATGGGATATCGTCGCCAAGATGTCGTTTACGATGTCGGTGAGTTTGCTGTTCGGGGCAGTTTGATCGATCTTTTTCTTCCTAATGTATCAAACCCTGTTCGACTGGATTTTTTTGACGATACCCTTGAGAACATCCACACCTTTGACCTCTCAACCCAAATGCGCCTGCTTCCCCAATCCCAAGTCGTCTTGCTACCCCTTGGAGAAGCGGTGCTAAACACGGAAACCATTCGACAATTTAGGGAAAGCTATCGCGAGGTTTTTTCTCATCGCAAAACGGTGACAGAGCGCCCGCTTTACCAAGCTATTTCCCAAGAAAAACGCTATCCGGGGATGGAACATTGGCTCCCTCTTTTCTATCCTAATTTGGAAACCCTGTGGGATTTACTTCCTCCAACCACTATCGTTACCTTGGAAAGCAGCGTTCCCCAAGCTTTGGGAGCATTCGCCTCCCAAATTGAAGAGCACCACCACGCTCGCAAACAGTTTGATCTTTTGGAAGAAAAATCCCAAGGCGCGCCCTATGATGCCCTAGAGCCTGAGCAGCTATACCAACCCCTTGCAACAGCTATGGAAGCTTTGGCGCAGCGCCAACCAACCCTTTTTTCGCCTTTCCAGCATAGTCCAGAAACAGCAGACCAGACAAAGCTTAACGTGTGCCCTGGGTGGGGTTTTGCGTTTCTAAGAAAAAATCCTCACATCAACCTGTTTGAAAAAATAACGGAAAATCTGTTACAACTACAAAAAGAAAAGCCGCACCATCAGCTGCTCCTTTCAGGCTGGACGGAGGGGTCTGTTCTACGGCTTGCGCGCTTGCTGCAAGAGCATGGTTTGGAAGTTCCTCCTGTTATTTCAAAACTTGAGGATCTTTCCCTACCTTTGGGCAGCGCGGTTTTACCCTTGAAGCAGGGGTTTCAAAGCGAAACACTCAGCTTGTTGACGGAAGAAGACCTTCTGGGAGAACGCCTAACGGGAAAAACACCAAAGTCAAAACGCCAAAAAGACCTCTTTCGCAGCCGCTCTTCTTTTGAGGTGGGAGATATTTTGGTTCATCAAGAGCATGGCCTTGGAAAATATATGGGCCTTGAAGCCGTCAAAATTGGAACAGGGCTACACGATTTCCTCGTTTTGGTTTATGAGGGGGGCGATAAGCTTTTTGTGCCGGTGGAAAACATGGACGTGCTTTCGCGGTATGGCAATGAAACAGAGCATGTGACCCTAGACAAATTAGGGCTAGCCCATTGGCAGAATCGAAAAGCCCGGGTGAAAAAACGTCTCTATGCGGTGGCTTCTCACCTCATTGCCCTTGCCGCAACACGACAGGTTGAAGAAGGCATCGCGTTTTTACCCCAACCCAGTTTTGAAGCCTTTTGCGCCCGTTTCCCATACGTTGAAACAGATGATCAGCTCCAAGCTATTGACGATACCCTAGGGGATTTGGCTTCTGGAAAACCGATGGATCGTCTCATTTGCGGCGATGTGGGTTTTGGAAAAACAGAAGTTGCCATGCGGGCTTCCCATGTGGTGGCTTCTTGCCAAGCCCAAGTAGCTATCGTGGTCCCCACAACCCTTTTAGCTCGCCAACATTTTCAAAAATTTCAGGAGCGATTTCAGGGGACTTCCCTTCGCATTGCTCAGCTGTCCCGGCTCGTTCCTCCAAAAGAAGCAACCCTAGTCAAAAAACGCTTAGCCAGCGGAGACATCGACATTATTGTTGCAACCCATGGCGTGTTGGCCGACAGCATCTCTTTCCACAATTTAGGGTTGCTGGTGGTGGATGAAGAACAGCATTTTGGGGTTAAACAAAAAGAAAAGCTAAAAAATCTCCGTAAAAATGTGCACGTTTTAACGTTAACAGCAACCCCTATTCCCCGAACCCTTCAAATGTCTTTGACAGGCGTTCGAGATTTAAGCCTCATTGCCACCCCACCGGTGGACCGATTTGCGGTGCGAACGTTTATTTTGCCCTTTGATGGCATGGTGATGCGGGAGGCAATCTTACGGGAGCAAAGCCGAGGGGGGCAGGTTTTTTATGTTTGTCCAAGGGTGCAAGACCTAGAAAAAGTTCGTGAGCGGGTTGAGCGATTTGTACCAGAGGTTCGCCTTGCTCTTGCCCATGGCCAGCTTACTCCTTCCGCCCTGGAAACGGTGATGATGCAGTTTTACAATCAAGAAATCGACGTCTTAATTTCAACCAACATCGTGGAATCAGGTATTGATATTCCCTCCGCAAACACGCTTTTGGTGCACCGGGCAGATCTCTTTGGGCTTGCTCAACTTTACCAATTACGCGGGCGCGTGGGGCGCGGCAAAGCAAGAGGATATGCTTACCTAACCCTCGCGAACCAAGATGTGCTTTCACCAACTGCCATGCGAAGGCTTGAAATCTTACAATCCCTTGATACCCTTGGGTCAGGTTTTTCCCTCGCCAGCCACGATATGGACATTCGAGGAGCGGGAAATTTAGTTGGGGAAGAGCAATCTGGCCATATCCGGGAAGTTGGGATAGAGCTCTATCAACAGTTGTTAGAAGAGGCCATTGAAGAACAAAAACAAAGAACCCAACCCCAATCTCAAAACGCCATTGAGCGCAAAAACCCCCAAATGAGCCTCCATTTTTCTTTTCGGATTCCAGAAACTTACATTCCAGCTCTGGATATTCGGATAGAGCTTTACCAACGGTTAGCAGCTATTTCTGAAGCAAATGGCGTGGAAGCTTTTGCAGCAGAACTTGTAGACCGCTTTGGAGCTTATCCCGCGGAAGTAGACAACCTCCTCGCATCCATTCATGTGAAGATTCTTATGTATAAAGCTTACATAGAAGACCTCAAAGTAACCCACGAACGAGGCGTTTTTATCCGTTTTTGTGGCAATGGGTTTCCCTATCCAGAAAAATTAATCCGGTGGATTCAAAGCAAAAAAAACATACGCATTAATCCAGAGCTCCGCTTGATTTGGGAAGAAAAAATATCCCCCACAGCACAAGGCACCTTGAAGCTTCGAGCTTTTTTAAGAGAAATTGCTGCGCTAGCGCATCCTTAAATTCTGGAAAAAAATATTCTATCTGTCTTCTTGCGCTTATCCTTTATTTTAAAATAATAGATAAAATTTATCTAAAAAAAAATTAACATTTTCTATAGACTAATTGTAAAAAATCGATTACCTTTCAGAAAACATGATAAAAAAATAGACTATGGGTAGCTTTCACTTAAGGGAGAATACGATATGCCCGCGTCAGCATTGGCTTTTGATCAGAAAAAGCAAATTTTTGAACATATTCCCCTTGGCTATCAAGAACTTTTAGAACGCTTTGTTGATTCCGGTCTTTTAACGTCTGAAAAAATTCAGATTATTTTGACGGAGCATCAAAAAACTGGCGCCCCTTTAGATACGTTATTACTCGAATTGGGGTTTGTAACGCCTAATATGTTGACTTCGTTGATGGCTGAGCTGAAAGGCGTTCAAAGAATTTCTCTCCAAAATATGGTTTTTGATACAGAGCTTGTTCGCTTGATCCCACGGCAAATTGCTGAGAATTGTTTAGTGATCCCCGTTGCAAGGCAAAAAGAATCATTGCTGATTGCCATGGCCGACCCGGATGATGTCACGGCCTATGATCAGATTCGTCCCTACCTTCCTGCATCGACAGAGCTGAAGCTGGTGGTTGCGTCTCGCGCTGAAATTCTTGAAGCCATTGATCTCTATCACGGCTTTGAAATGTCTTTAGAAGGTTTGTTGAAAGAAATCGATAATGTACAAGCAGACATAGGCCATTTGGAAGAGCATGGATGGGAAAACCCAACCATTCGCTTTGTGAATGCGCTGATCTTGGATGCTGTGAAAAAAGAAGCCTCTGATATTCATCTAGAACCCGAAAGCATCTTCGTAAGGGTTCGGTATCGGCAAGATGGCCTCTTATCTTCGACCTGTTTTTTTCATAAGAGCTATTGGACAGCGTTTTCAGTTCGGTTAAAAGTTATCTCAGGTATGGACATTGCAGAGTCACGCAAACCACAAAATGGTCGTTTTAGTTTCTCGGTTATGGGAAGGGAAGTTGATTTTCGGGTTTCTACCCACCCCACGGTTCATGGAGAAAATTTTGTCATCCGGGTGCTGGACAAAAGCCATTCTCTTATCTCTTTAGATGAATTGGGATATAGCCAAACTGTTATGCGAGGCCTGAAAAATTGCTTAGAAAGACCAGAAGGTCTTTTTTTAATTACAGGACCAACCGGTTCTGGAAAAACCACAGCGCTTTATTCTATCTTGATGCTGATCAGTTCTGAAAACGTCAACATCATGACTTTAGAAGAACCTGTTGAATATTGCCTCCCCCTTATCCGCCAAACAGAGATCCGTGAAAAAATGGGGCTTAGCTTTGCCCAGGGTATTCGGTCCATTTTACGCCAAGATCCTGATATCATTTTAATAGGAGAAATCCGAGACCCTGAAGCAGCCCAAATGGCTCTGAGAGCAGCCATGACAGGGCATCAAGTTTTTTCTACCCTACATAGCCATGACAGCTTAGGAGCGATCTCCCGTCTGATGGACCTTGGGATTTCTCCATCTTTTTGCGCGGGTCATATCAGCGGAATTATGGCCCAGCGCCTCATTCGTTTGCTATGCAATTATTGCAAACGCGCTTATGAACCAACGCCTAGAGAAAAGAAGCTATTGGGGATTTCAGGAGAAAGCAAACTCTATCGTCCCCAAGGGTGCCCCCAATGTCAGGG
>JBOFKH010000111.1:0-1472 GCA_051657225.1 Alphaproteobacteria bacterium | reverse complement strand
CCCACAGATGGAAGCGTGCTTCTCGATAGTTTGAGAAAGTGGCTTCTCCAGGAACCCCCACCAGCATAGGTGGCACGCCAAAGGCTTGGGCAATGTCCCGTGCCGCAAGGCTCTTGCCGCCGATAAAGTCCATATCTTTTGGGGAGAGGCCCATCTCCTTCCACTCAAAATCACCTTCCAGAATCATCATCTTGCCGGCGTTTTCAGATCCTTCATAAATGCCGCTCAAGTCTTCTCGAATTTGGGTGCGTTGGGCATCTGTCAAAGTATGCCCCGCTGCGTCGGGCCTCACCATCAAGGCGCCTGAAGGTCTGCCGCCATTTTGGAGCAGCGCTAAATTATGCCCCGCCACGGTGTTGTGCAAATCCACAGATTTAAGGGCAGCTTCCAAGGGGCTCATGCCATACCAATCATTGAGGGGGTTAAAAAATTTGAAATGCACCAAAGGCACGTCTCCGATCGCCCAATTGACGGGGATTTCCCGCTTTTGACCATTTACGCTGTATTCATAGGCGCTTGGGAAGCCATCGGCACCTGGGACCACCCGCACACGGTCTGAACGCAAGACGTAAAGCTCAACGGGCGCCTGCTTCGAATTCCCAGAAACAGACTCAATATAGGCATTTCCAGAAAGCAACAACGCAGAAACCAATGATTCCATAAACAGGCTACCACCCTGGAGGGGATTCGGTTTTTGGAGCAATTCCAAAAGCGGGTGGGTGTCTACTTCTTCATCGCCTTGGTAGAGAAGCCACGGAACGCTCGCCAAGCTTTTCGCAATAAGGCTGACGGATCTGTAAACAATCACATTTTTGCGATAGCCCGCATCGGTCAATGCGTCATAGGCCAGAGGCGTCCAAACCGGCCTCCCGACAGATTGATAAGCAATCAGCGGTGCAAGCCGGCTTGCTTTTTTTTCTAGGGTTGGGGTCATGCTTTTTTTAGAAAAAAAAGATGAGATAAAAGAAGAAAAACGTGTTGGCATGATAAAGCTCCTTCTTGAAGGCTGGGTTGAGTTGGTGGGGTAAATCTGGGGGCAATCCTAAATAAATCCCATGCATTTTAACCATTTGGCACAAATCTTGAGTGGAATAACCTATTGAAATAAATTATTTTTTTTGGCAAAAGGGGGCGCTCTCTATTTTTTGTAATAGGAACTTAAAGCGTCCGTGGCTATTTAACGATGATGGAAGTATTTTCAGTTGTTTGTTACAGACGTGAGGCTCTGCTGAATCTCCAGGAATGAGCAGCCCAAGCAACGCATGCACACCAAGATCACAAAGATCAGCTATATATTGTTGGATTTAGGTGCAACCGGCTTTTTATCATCTTGCCAAGGGTTGCGCTTCATGCACGATCCACCTCTACAAGCCTTTTTTCAGCGCTGGGGTGTAAAATTAATATGACTCAATTGCAGGAAAAATCTTTAACCCTAAAAAACACTTTTCGTTCAGTTCGTTGTTTTTTAAAGT
>JBOFKH010000110.1:0-1728 GCA_051657225.1 Alphaproteobacteria bacterium | reverse complement strand
AGCCATTATGGGCGCGCAACGCCTAAGCTTGCTACAGAAGATTTGTGGCACATCCACACCAAATTGTTGCACCAACTTCCCTACGACGTTATAGAGGTACAATTGCAACAGCTGGGGCTTTCCCAGATCACCGCTGCTTTTTGGGAATCTTTCCAGGGAAACCTGGAGCGTTTAGAGGAGATCGAGATTTGGTGGAAGCTTTGCCATAGCCCCTTAAACCCACCTGTCCAGCCTGAAGAACAGGTTTTTTTGCAACAAGCTCTGGCGCTTTTGCCCCTCGCGCCTTGGAACCAAGAGACTTGGGGAAGCTGGACCCAGCAGCTAGCTGCTAAGACAGCTCGTAAAGGACGGCAGCTCTATCATCCTTTGAGGCTTGCCTTAACGGGATTTGAGAAAGGGCCTGAGATGAAAATATTGTTGCCTTGGATAGAGCCCGCCAGGGTTCAAGCGAGGCTTCGGGGGGAGATGGGATGAGCAACCACTTTACCTTAAAAATTTACAACACCCTGGCACGACAAAAAGAAATATTTGAGCCGTTAGACCCTCACAATGTTCGTTTGTACGTTTGCGGTCCAACAGTTTACGACAGAGCCCATATCGGGAATGCAAGACCCTATACGGTTTTTGATGTTTGGGTGCGGTTGTTGCGCTTGGTTTATCCAAAGGTTCTCTATGTGCGCAATATCACGGATATTGATGATAAAATTATCACGGCTGCGCGCCAAAACCAGGAATCTATCGAAGCTTTAACCCAGCGGACCACCGGCTATTTCCACGAGGATATGGCGAAATTATTTATCCTTCCACCTGATGCAGAGCCCCGGGCAACTGCTTTTGTGAAGGAGATGATTCACTTGATTCAACAGCTGATCCATAAGGGCTATGCCTATGAGGACCAGGGCCACGTCCTCTTCCATGTGCGCGCTTTTAAAAGCTATGGAGCCCTTTCGGGTGCCTCGGTGGAGGCGATGCAAGCGGGGGCTCGGGTAGATGTGGCGCCTTACAAAAAAGATCCCCTCGATTTTGTGTTGTGGAAACCTTCCCCCCGGGAGCCTGATTTCCCAGGTTGGGAGAGCCCCTGGGGCTATGGCCGTCCAGGGTGGCACATTGAATGCTCTGCCATGAGCAGCCATTATCTGGGGGCCGTCTTTGATATCCATGGGGGTGGACAAGACCTGATGTTTCCCCACCATGAAAACGAAGTGGCCCAAAGCTGCGCAGCCCACGGGACAGAAGTTTTGGCACGTTATTGGATGCATAACGGCATTTTGACAGTAGATGGGGAGAAAATGTCGAAATCCCTGGGAAATATCGTCACCGTTTCCCAGGTGCTGGAAGTTTATCCTGCAGAAGTTGCGCGCTGGGTGCTGCTGGGAACCCATTACCGGCAACCGCTGGATTGGACCGAGGCAGCCCTTTCCCAAAGCTCAAAGTCTTTGGATCGCCTGTATGGGGCGCTGCGTTGCCTTCCCGAAGATGCCTTTGTTGCGGCATCGGAGGCACAGTCCCTTCCCGAAGCAGACATCTTGCACGCCCTTGCAGACGATTTAAACACGCCTTTAGCTTTCCACCACCTCCATGCTTTAGCCAGCCACGTATATAAAAGCACATCCATGGATGAAAAAATGATGTTTGCAAAAAAGCTTTTGGCCTCTGGACGATGGATGGGCTTTTTCAACCAATCTGTCCAAAGCTGGTTCCAAAGCTTAAAGGGGGATCAATCTCAGC
>JBOFKH010000109.1:0-1021 GCA_051657225.1 Alphaproteobacteria bacterium | reverse complement strand
CTGTCTTGGCAAGCTGACCAGCCTGTTTTTCCAAGGAGCTGCGAGTCCGCTCAAAGGCTCTCTCTATCACCTTTGCTTTGCGTTCTTCAAGGCTGGTTGAATGCACAAACTAAAAAACCAAAATTTCGCTCTCCTAATTTGCGTGTGGTGCTCCAAACCTTGTACTGTGCAGCGTTCTTCGTGCTTACTCCTGCCAAAGTTCCCAGGGGGTCCCATCGATTTTCTGCCCAGGCTGCTTCTTTCAGATCACCTGCTATACCAAATGTTTCAGGCAGGCGAGAGATGAAGGATACCCCTTCTCGCGACAGCTTTTCAAGGCTTGACGTTGAGATTAGGGCACAGTCTGCCAGAAAGATTGTGTTCTGGTATCCGCCTTCGGACAGTAGTTTTGAAAGCGCTTGCACTGCCTCAGGGTTCCAGACCTGGTCTGAGGTGTTGCCTACTATAATTTCCCCAGACAAGGGCAACCCCTGTTGTTGCACAGACAGCCCCATTTTTATCTGCTTTAGATCGGGGCGCTTGTCCTTCGAGTGTCCGAACGTGATCAGAGGCTCTTCAGGGTTTTGTCTGTCGTAGATCCCTTCAACGGAGATGGACGTTGTGTCGCTATGGGCTAGAACAATGTCCAGGCTGTGATATTGCAGCATCTCAAGACAGACTGCTTCAAAGAGTTTAGAACCATCGATTTCAGAGAGTTTATCAAGCAAACGGGCATAGGCATCGTCGTTAAGCTGGTCAGCTGTGATATTTTCAGCGTAAAAAATGCCTAAAGGCTTGTTTTCCCAAAATTTTTCGACCCTATACAGCGGGCGGCATCCACAAAGAATGGCAGCAACCAAAGTTTCCGCAAGGATTCCAGGCGATATGCCTCTGTCGTCGGGGTTAATCCCCAGGAACCGTTCAACGATCTGTCTGATTCCTGCCATACGCGCAAGGGCGAGAGCCACCGGAGCTGCTCCGGGTTGCAATACGTTGATTGAAGCTCCTATTGTCGTTTTCATAGAATCTAATATAACACAGT
>JBOFKH010000108.1:0-2848 GCA_051657225.1 Alphaproteobacteria bacterium | reverse complement strand
AACAAGCAGTAGAGAATCGTGTTGCTGGTCTGTCAAAAATGAGCCAGAAAAACCTAAATTCCTTGCGAGATCTAGATGAAAACAGTCAATACGCTTATGTTCGCTTAATGCCCAAAAAGCCGAATAACGGTGAAACTGGTCTCATTGAGTCTGAAATCGGGCGCATTAACATCACTGCTTCCCAGTTTCAGGAACAAATTTCCGGGCTTTCGGAAGATCTCTTCGTTGCTTCGTACTCACCAGTTAAAAATGAAACAATTTACGCTTTGGTAACGCCAAAAAATTGTTTCGTGTTTCCAGCCAATGAGACTCAGGGGGGGCTTCGTGGTATAACCACGGTAAGAGAAGATTTTTTGAAAAATATTTTTTCTAATAAAAATAATGTTTCTTTCCTTCAAGATTCTTACTGTCTTTTTGGAAGCCCAGCTGTGCCAAAAATTAGGTTAAGTGCTACCACCACTTCTACCACCACGCCCCCCTTACCAATTGTTGGCTTAGGCTATGATGATTTTGGAGATCTAGTTAGCTTAGACTATAATAACTTGGGAGACTATAGTACATCTCCAAGCAGCGTATCCCTGAACCCAGATTCACCACAAGCCTCGTTCTGGAGGCGGCATTTATCTAGCCTTATTGGAGGAGGGTGTGCTGCTCTAGTGGGTTTGAGTGCGTCGGTGGCTGGAATTTACTATTTGTGCACAGTAGCTAAGAAAAAAATGAGAAGAAATCAGGCCTATGATGCGGCAATGTTTCCCCTAAGGCAGATCAGTGTGACGTCATCAAACTAAATTTTGATAGAATTTTTTTGAGTCATTCAGGTGAAAGGAATCCAACGACACAACGAAGATCGCTGGGTTCCTTTTGTCTTAAGAAAAAGCCTATGAGGTTTTCAGCTGACGCTGCATGATATACCCCGCAACCAGCACGCACAGGCTTACAAACATCACAATCAGGGTTGCCAGGGCGTTGATCTGCGGGGTAATCCCAAGCTTGATGCTGGAAAAAATCACCATAGGAAGGGTTGAAGACCCTGGGCCTGAAGTGAAGCTTGCGATGACGAGATCATCCAGGGACAGCGCAAAAGAAAGCAACCACCCTGCAAGGAGGGCTGGGTAAATTAATGGAAGGGTGATCAAGAAAAAAACCTTGTGGGGTTTTGCGCCTAAGTCTAGTGCTGCTTCTTCTAAAGATTCATCCACTTCTAACAGCCTTGCGCGAACAATGACGGTTACATAGGCCAAAGCCAAGGTTGTGTGGGCGATGGTGATGGTGTCAACACCTCTCCCCTGGGGCCAGCCGAAAGCTTGTTCAAAAGAAACGAAGAGCATCAACAACGCCAAGCCAGTGATCACTTCCGGCATCACCAAAGGGGCGGTGGCCATAATGCCTAACAGGGTTTTCCCCCGAAAAGGTTGAAGCCGCACCAAGATCACCGCGCATAAAGTTCCTAAAATCACAGCAAGGGTTGCGGAAACTACGGCAATGCGCAGGCTGACCAGGCTTGCGTCGAGAAGAAGGGTATTGGAAAAAAGCGCTTGATACCACTTCAAGGAAAAACCCTGCCAAAGGGTTGGAATCTTAGATGCATTGAAGGAAAAAACAATCACGCACAAGATGGGTGCATATAAAAAGGCATACCCAAAAGCCAAAACACCTAAAATGAAGGGAGAGCGCTGAGATGTCATCTCATGTTACCTTTCTTAAGATTCCGTCTCGCGGTTTTGAAGACGCTGGAAGATGGTCATGGGGATCAGGAGCAGCAAAAGCATTAAAATGGCCAAAGCTGAAGCAACCGGCCAATCTCGATTATGAAAAAATTCATTCCACAAGACCCTGCCGATCATCAAGGTTTTTGAGCCACCCAGAAGCTCTGGAATCACAAATTCTCCCACAGCAGGCACAAAAACAAGAATAGAGCCGGAAATGGCACCGGGAAGCGATAACGGAACGATGATTTTCCAAAAGGCTGTAAAGGGACGGCACCCCAGGTCAAACGCAGCTTCTAAAAGGGTTGTGTCTATTTTTTCAAGGGAGGTATAAAGCGGTAAAATCATAAAAGGTAGATAGGAGTAGACAATGCCAATCCAAACCGCAAAGGTGTTATCCATCAACGGTAGGGGCTTTTGAATGATCCCAAGATAAACCAAGAGGTTGTTGATGACCCCCTGGGGGCTTAAGAGGCTGACCCAAGCATAGACCCGCACAAGAAAAGAAGTCCAAAAAGGAAGCACTACCAACATCAGCAACAGAATTTTAAATCGAGGGGAGGCTCTTGCAATGCCATAAGCCATGGGGTATCCTAACATCAAGCAGGCAAGGGTTGCCCAAAACGCAATCCACAGGGAATGAAAATAGGCGTAGAGATAGAGATCATCTGAAATCACAAACAGATAATTTTCAAGGCTGATCTTGATTTGTAGAATATAATCCCCAAGCCACGCCACAAGGGGAGAATAGGGTGGGAGCCCTGTTACAGGTTCAGAAAAGCTGATTTTTAACACCATCACAAAGGGAATCAAGAAAAACAGCAACAGCCAGCTATAGGGCGCCAGAACCCAAAAGGGGCGTCGCGCGACCTTCTTTAAAAAAGAAAGCAAAAAAACAGGGAGAAAAGCCATAAGATGAAACCTTATTTCCTCTTAAACGGTTAGAACAATACCATTTTCTGCTCGCCAGAACAGATAAACCTCATCATCCCATTTAACGGGGCGCTCCGCTAAACGCACCAGGTTTGGCTGGGTTGCTAAAACAATTTTTCCAGAATTTAGCTGTACGTGATAGATGGAAACATCCCCTAAATAACCGATATCTTTCACCGTGCCACGGGTGCAGTTTTTGAGCATCTCTG
>JBOFKH010000107.1:0-4695 GCA_051657225.1 Alphaproteobacteria bacterium | reverse complement strand
AACAGATGGTTGTGATGCAAGCCTTAACGAAAGATTCTACTTGCCTTATTGGGAATCAGGTCAAATGCAAGGTAAAATGGTTTAACCTGCAAAAAGGATATGGGTTTCTGGAGCCTTGTGATAGCTCTGCAGATGTTTTTCTTCACTTTTCAGTACTCGAGCAAGCAGGGTTTCAAACAGTATCCCCTGGGGACGAGGTGCTGTGTGAAGTAGGAAATGGAAAAAGTGGTCTCCAAGCAGTTCGCGTGCTTCAAGTCTGTTCCTCCGACGAAGAAGGAAATTATGCCGAGATCCCTGCAACCCTTTCTAATGATTCTCTGCTGCTTGAAGAGCACGGAGGATTTGTAAAATGGTTCAACGTGCTTAAAGGCTATGGGTTTATTCAGGCAGATGATGGCGGGCGGGATATTTTCTTACATACAGCTCTGTTGCGGCGCTTAAGCGTTGATCGTCTCCCTCCCGGCAGACGTGTTCGGGTAAAGGTCCTTGCTAGCGAGCGGGGACGCGAAGCTCGGGAAATTTTTTTGGAAGATGAAGAAGCTCCCTAAAGCCTGACTATTCCCTCACGGTTCGTGTTAACGTCAAAACCCTGATCTCCTTGGTGCCGGCTTTTTTCAAAATCTCTGCACATGCGTTGAGGGTTGCACCCGTTGTGTGGACATCATCCAAAAGGATGACTACCTTTCCTTTGAGGCTGGGTTTGTATTTTTTAGAAACCTGAAAAGCCCCTTCTACATTTTGGAAGCGTTGATTACGGGCCATAAGCCCTTGGCTGGGGGTTGCTCGAATACGCTTGAGGGCCATGGGAAAAGAAGGGATTCCCGTTTTTTCAGAAACAAATTTCGCTAATACGGCAGATTGATTGAACCTGCGCTGCCAGAGGCGTGTCCAGTGAAGCGGCACAGGAACAATTAGATCTGCACCCTGAAAGAGGGAGGTGCCTCGGTTCACAAGCCATTGGGAAAAAAGCGGCACAAGCGCTAACCTGCGCCCCCGCTTAAAAGCAAAAAGGAGTTGTTTGCTGACATCGTTATAACCCAAGACAGAAAGAGCTTTTGAAAATGGGGGGTCTTCTTTTAAACAGCCACCACACAAGCTGGCCTCATGGGCCATTTCAAATGAAAAAGGATAGCCACAGCGTGTACAACAGGGCGATGTGATAAACCGCAACTTTCCCCAGCAAGTTCCACAAACCCCTCGTCCTTCAAGGCGTTTTAAACAGCAAGGGCATTGGTGGGGAAGCAAAAGTTCAAGGCCCAACTGTGCACCTTGAAGACAGAAGGCCCCTATTTTTGAACTAAAATTTAGGAGAGGGATAAAGTGAGGCCACATGAACGATAAGCTGCCCTAAGGGTATTTTCTATAAGTGAAAAAACGGTGAGGGGTCCAACACCTCCCGGAACAGGAGACAACGCTCCTGCAACCTGCGCCACGCTCTCAAAGCACACGTCTCCTTGAACAGTAGTGGTAGTAGTCTCGCTAGAGGGCAGCCGATGAATGCCTACGTCCACCACGCAAGCCCCTGGTTTGACGTGGTGAGCTTTTATAAAACCCGGCTTCCCCATCGCTACAAAAAGAAAATCTGCGTCCCGGGTCACTGTTTCTAAATCAGGGGTCTGGGAATGACAAAACGTAACCGTTGCATGGTGATTTAGAAGCAACATCCCCAGGGGTTTCCCTACCAACACCGACCTGCCAACGACGACGCACCGTTTTCCTTTAACATCAAAGCCAAAAGCTTGAACCAGCTTCAAGCAAGCCAGAGGCGTGCAAGGAATCATCCCCCCAAAGGCATGGGTCATGAGGCCTCCTTGGTTCAGGGGGTGAAGGCCATCCACATCTTTTTGAGGATGAATACAACATAACAAAAGCGAGGTATCTAAGTGAGCAGGAAGGGGAAGCTGAAGGATCATACCATCAACGTCTGGTGCCGCGTTGAGATCCATCAATGCGGCTTGCAGCGTGCTTAAAGAGACATTTTCAGGAAAAGCTTCTTCCCGAAAACGAATCCCTAGCTTTTCAGCAGCTTCTCGCTTTCGCTTCAGATAAACCAGACTTGGGGGATGCTCCCCTACACGAAGCGCAGTAAGGCAAGGCGAACGGCCAGAGATTTCTTTAAATTGTGCCACATATTTCGAAAGATTCTCAGAAAGTGTTTCTGCTACCTTGAGCCCATCCAATATTTGAACCACCGGATTATACCACTTTCTATTTTCATCACATCATGCGTAACAAGATGCGGGTCAGCATTTCCTGAAGAAAATAAAGCCCCAAGAGCAGCAACATGGGGGACAGGTCCATCCCTCCCACGAAGGGAACGAGTTGGCGAATCCGAGACAACAGGGGGTCTGTCAAGCGAAAAAGAAATTCGAGAAAGCTTCGCATAAACTGGTTGTGGACATTGATGATTTTAAAAATAATCAACCAATTGAGAATGACTGTCATCACGACAACCCACGTATATAAGCCAATCAAAATGCGCGCCACACTTAGAACTGGAATTAGAATAATATCCATAAAAACCTCTGCATAAATTCCCAAAAATCAGCATACAAGCAGACGATTCTTGGTGCAAGGGTATTTTTGCTTTGTATACAAGATCGTTCAGGGAACTCTATTTTTTTAATCGGAATTAACAGCCCTCAAGAAAATCTCAGGGATTTTGCAAAAAAGATCGTGTACAATATCGCAAAAGAGGCATCAGTCAGCAACATGAAACAGAAGCCCGCGATTTAAAAACGTTAAGGAGGGAAATCATGACCACAGCTAAAACCATCACATTGATCCCTGGGGATGGTATTGGACCCGAAGTTAGCACGGCTACGCGACAGATTATAGAAGCAACGGGTGTAAAAATTCATTGGGAAATCTGTGAGGCAGGAGCTGAAGTTTTTAAAAAAGGTCTCTCATCTGGCGTTCCCCAAGAAACCCTTGATTCGATTCAACGTAATAAAGTTGCCTTAAAAGGCCCCCTTGAGACCCCGATAGGCTATGGTGAAAAGAGCGCAAACGTAACCTTGCGCAAAGTGTTTGAAACCTATGGTAACATTCGCCCAGTGAAAGAGCTTCCCCATATTCCAACACCTTTCCAAGGCATGGGAATCGATTTTGTGGTGGTTCGCGAGAATATCGAAGACCTCTATGCAGGGGTGGAACATATGCAAAGCCCAGATGTTGCCCAAGCGTTAAAGCTGATCACCCGAAAAGGTTGTGAAAAGATTATCCGCCTCGCCTTTGAGCTTGCAAGAGCAGAGGGTCGCAAAACCGTTCATTGTGCTACAAAATCTAATATTTTGAAGATGACAGAAGGGATGATGAAACGGGTGTTTGAGAGCATCGCCCCAGAATACCCAGACATTAAAGCAGAACATATCATTGTGGATAACTGCGCCCATCAAATGGTGAAAGAACCCCTACAGTTTGATGTCGTTGTCATGACCAACATGAATGGTGACATTTTAAGCGATTTAGGATCAGCCCTGGTTGGGGGGCTTGGTTTTGCACCCAGCGCCAACCTCGGCAAAGACGTAGCAATTTTTGAGGCAGTCCATGGTTCAGCCCCCGCTTTTGCTGGAAAAAATGTGATTAACCCAACGGCTATGTTGCTTTCAGGGGTCATGTTGTTGCGCCACATCCAAGAATTTAAAGCCGCTGATGCCATTGAAAATGCCCTTTTCACAACCCTTGAGCAAAAAGTCTTTACACGGGATGTGATGGGAGATGCGGGCTCAGTCAGCACGACAGACTTCACCCAAGCCGTTATCCGTAACCTTGGAAAGACGTCTTCTTCCTGGAAAGCAAGGGACTATAAACCTCTCCAGCAGGCTGCGAGCTCCGCAAAACCGTCTGAGCCTAGTAAAGCCAGCAAGCAAGAGCTGATTGGATTAGACGTGTTTCTTGGATCTACCTTGGAACCCGCAGCCATCGCAAAGAGCGTGGATGCGATGTGTGCTTCAAGCCCCCTAAAGCTGCAGTTTGTATCCAACCGCGGGGTGGTGGTCTACCCCATGCTGGGAGGGATGGCCCTACCAGATTTAGTAGACACATTCTGCTGTCGATTGGTGAGGCGGGATGAAAAACAGCCCCTCACAGATAAAGATTTGCTGGACCTATTAGCAGGTTTGAGCAAAGAGCACCAGTGGGTTCACCTGGAAAAACTCTTTTTGTTTGATGGCCAGATCAGCTTCACCAAAGCCCAAGGGGAAAGTTAAGCTAGGCCTAATCTTTTGCGCAGAAAGAGAAGAATGCCGATACCAAACCTCAACATGAGGTTTGGTATGAGGAAATATGGCTGTTCCTAGCATTATTTGACTATTTGATGATTCTATAGTTCGCCTAGCCCTCGCCTTTAATAAAATTTTTTGCAAAATTAACTGAAAAAAAAATTGACATTTATATCTTTTTTTTTTACGTTTTAGAAAAAAAATTGGTAGGTTTCAATGGGCTTTTTTTCATCTCTTACGACTCAACAAAAAGAATCAACGGCTCTGTTGCAAGCAGGCACGTTTCTCGAATATTTTGATTTGATGCTCTACGTCCATATGGCCGTATTTTTAAATGAACTGTTTTTCCCCAAAGCAACAGGCTTTACAGCCTCCTTGCTGGGTGCCTTTGCGTTCTGTTCTACTTTCGTTTTCAGACCCATAGGTGCACTACTCTTTGGTTATATTGGCGACAAAATCGGCCGCAAGCACA
>JBOFKH010000106.1:0-1263 GCA_051657225.1 Alphaproteobacteria bacterium | reverse complement strand
TCGCTTTTTTATTTGCATTATCGCCATCTAACTCTGAAAAAGTTAAACTTTTATCAAAAATTTTCTCCTTTTATTTTCGGGGAAATTCAGTAAGCTAGGGGCAGGAAATTAGAGAAGTGAAATGAAACATGTTTTCAGCAGCTGAACGTTGGATTGCTTGGCGCTATTTGCGGGCCAAGCGTCAAGAAAGCTTCATCTCCATCATCACCGGTTTTTCTTTTTTAGGTATTATGCTTGGGGTTGCGACCCTTATCATCGTCATGTCTGTGATGAACGGATTTCGCCAAGAATTGTTAGGCCGCATTTTAGGGTTAAACGGCCACCTA
The DNA here is from genome assembly GCA_051657225.1 of Alphaproteobacteria bacterium. GTDB lineage: Bacteria > Pseudomonadota > Alphaproteobacteria > Holosporales > JBOFFI01 > JBOFFI01. The sequence goes on along the minus strand of JBOFKH010000106.1, from coordinate 937 downwards.
GGCGTCTATAGTAACACAGGGATGATGATGGATTATGCGGCTCTCCAGAAGAAGATCGCGTCTGTCAAAGGTGTTGTTTCGTCGAATCCCTTGGTGGAGCGGCAGGTTATGGCAACGGCGGGCCCCATGGCGCGGGGTGTTTTGGTTCATGGTATGACATATGAAGATTTGAGCGCTCGTAAGCTTATCGCCACCAACCTCAAGGCGGGAAGCCTGGAAGCTTTTCAAAGGCCGGATGTCGCGATTATCGGATACCGGCTTGCGGAAAAAATGCGGATTCCTTTAGGCGGCTCCATTACCCTTGTGGCGCCAGAAGGTAATGCGACTGCGCTGGGCACCCTTCCACGGTTTAAACGTTTTCAGGTGGTGGGACTGTTTGAGATGGGGATGCATGAATACGACAGCACCTTTGTTTTTATCCCTCTGGAAAGCGCCCAGAGATTTTTCAAAACCTATCCCGGGGTTTCAGGCTTAGAAATTTTTGTAGAAGACCCCGCCCAAGTGCATGTGCAAGCAGGAGCCATTCAGTCCCTGGTTAACCTAGCCGAAAACAGGGTGTTTGATTGGCAGCACGCCAATGCCACCTTTTTTGAGACGGTTCAGGTGGAACGCAATGTCATGTTTTTGATCCTCACCCTCATCATTTTGATTGCTGCTTTTAATGTGATTTCCAGCCTGATTATGCTGGTCAAAGATAAGACGCGGGATATTGCTATCCTGCGGACCATGGGTGCGACAACCGGGATGATTCAGCGGGTTTTTTTCATGCTGGGCGCCAGCGTGGGGGTTGTTGGAACAGGGTTCGGTGCTTTTCTTGGTCTTGCGTTTGCGTGGAACATTGAATCCATTCGACGTTTTTTAGAATCCCTAACGGGCACCCAATTATTTAGAGCGGAGATCTATTTCCTTTCCCGGCTTCCGGCGAAGGTGGATCCCC
>JBOFKH010000105.1:0-1250 GCA_051657225.1 Alphaproteobacteria bacterium | reverse complement strand
TCCATCCATCTGTGTAGACCGTGCTCTCTTCCAATATTTTTCCCTGTATAATGGGCATGAGAGCTTCTTTGGAACAGTTTGGAACGATTTCAACGTACACCTTCCCATTACGCTTCAAGAGACCAAAAACAGGCGTTTTTCCGGCCGCTTCCCGTCCCCTTTTGCCTCGAATGCGCTTCGCTCCGAAGTAAGACTCGTCACACTCTATTTCGCCTGAAAATAGGCTGCCCTCATCCATTGTGGAGGTAGCTATTTTCAGGCGAAACAAACCGTAATATCGATTGATAGTGTTGCGATTAATCCCCAATAATACAGCTGTTTTAGAGGCTGTGATATCCTCATAAAAGTACCTCATTATTTTTTTAATCTTATATTCGCTTAATCCCTTCTTCATCCTAGCATTCAAATCTATTTCTAGAGTTTATGCTAGTCTAGAAATAATGTTAAAAGGAATTCAGAAAGGTACCATTCGCCAGCTGGAAAGCTTGTCCAAAGAATTAGAGACAGAGGAGAAACTTGTTCTAGAATTTTGGGGTGTTTTAGAAAGCCTCAAAGCTAACGTTCTGGCTTCGATGCTTCAAACCCCCACTCGATAAAATTTTATCCATATCAAAGCGTCTTCTTGATTCTTGGAAGGCGCTTTTTTAGTGTAGATTAGCATCTTGATTCCATGTTATCCTGCTGGAGAGATTTTAATTTTTAAAGGAACTTCTTCCTATGCAAGAAAAGAAAAATTTTTCAGGCATACTTTCCCAGCTTGGTTTAGGCATTTCTTTAGGGATTGCGACGGTCATTTGCACCACCATCGTTGCGAAAACCTATGTTAAAATTAAAGAATCCCAAAATTCCATCCAAGTAAAAGGATATGCGGAAAAACAGATCACCTCTGAAAGCGCGGTTTGGGAAGGAATTTTAGCGGCTTCTAGCCCAAATTTAACGGAAGCTTCCAAAAACTTAGAAGATTTGAAAAGGAAAACCCTTGAATTTTTAAAACGAGAAGGGTATGAGCCCACCCAAATAGAGTTGAATACAGTCAACCGCCATGTTGTTTATAAAAAAAGTGTAGACGGACGTTTTGATACCAACGTGGTGGAGCGCTATGACCTATCTCAAATGATTCAGGTTAGCTCAAAAGAGGTTCATAAAGTCGCCACGCTGCCAAGTAAAATTAATGAATTAACGTTTCAGGGTTATGACGTTTCACCTGGCCGTTTGCGTTTTTACTACCCCAGCGGCAAACTGGACCAGCT
>JBOFKH010000104.1:0-2220 GCA_051657225.1 Alphaproteobacteria bacterium | reverse complement strand
CCAGATTGCTTGAGGGCCTCTTCCGTCAAGCCAACGCTGGCGGCTTCAGGGTGCGTGTAGACCACTGAAGGGATCGCTGCATAATTCACATGCCCTGCCTGCCCTGCCAACACCTCCACCAGCGCAACGCCTTCTTCTTCAGCCTTGTGGGCCAACATGGGGCCGGGGATGACATCTCCGATGGCATAAAGCCCTGGGCAAGAGGTCTCAAAAGTTTTCGGGTTGACCTGCACGACACCTCGCGCATCTAGAGTAACCCCCAGAGCTTCTAACCCAAGGCCATCTGTGTAGGGCTTTCTGCCCACAGAAACCAACACGCAGTCGGTTTGAAGGGTCTCTTCTTTCCCGTCTGCGGAAATCACTTTCAGCTGAACGCCTGATTTACCAGGAATAGCTTCTTGAACCCGGGTTCCAAGCTTAAAGTACATCCCCTGTTTTTCAAGGCTTTTGTGGAGCGCAAGCCCCAGTTCAATATCCATGGCCGGAACCAGGCGATCTAAAAATTCTACCACCGTAACGTCTGTTCCCAAACGTCGCCAGACAGATCCCAGCTCAAGGCCAATATACCCGCCGCCAATCACAACCATGCTGCTTGGGATTTTTTCCAAAGACAGCGCACCTGTGGAAGAAACGATCTGTTTCTCATCCACCGTTACCCCTGGGATTGTGATAGGAACCGAGCCCGTCGCGAGAATGACAGCCTTGGAGGCCTCCCAAATTTCTAAACCAGCTTGGGTTTTAACCTCAACGGTTTTGCCAGATTTAAGGCTTGCTGTCCCAACAACCCGCTGCACTTTGTTTTTCTTAAACAGAAAATCAATACCTTTGGTCAGCTCCCCCACCACTTTATCTTTGCGTCCCAACATGTTTCCAAGGTCAAGCTGAACACCTTGGGTCACAATGCCATGACCCGCAAGGCCATGGCATGCTTCTTCATAAAGATGAGACGAGTGCAGCAAAGCCTTAGAAGGGATGCAACCCTCATTCAAGCACGTGCCCCCAAGGGTGGCACGTTTTTCCACGCACATTACCTTGAACCCAAGCTGAGCTGCCCGAATCGCTGCTACATAGCCACCAGGCCCCCCGCCTATGATGATGATATCCGCCTGTTGTGTCATAAGGGTTTTTCTTTCTTCTTAGATCTCAAGCATTAAACGTTCTGGGTCTTCGAGACATTCCTTCACCCTGATCAAAAAGGTCACCGCTTCCCGCCCGTCGATGATGCGATGGTCATAGGACAGAGCAATGTACATCATGGGGCGAATTTCCACTGCATTCCCCACAGCAATAGGACGCTTTTGGATTTTATGCATTCCCAAAATACCTGATTGGGGCGGGTTCAAGATGGGTGTCGACATCAAGGAGCCATAAACACCACCGTTGGAAATGGTGAAGGTTCCCCCTGTGAGATCTTCGATGGAAAGCTTCCCATCCCTGGCTTTTAAACCCAAAGCGCCAATCTGCTTTTCAATATCGGCAAAACTCAACACGTGGGCGTTCCTTAAAATAGGCACCACAAGCCCTTGGGGGGTTCCTACGGCGACACCGATGTCGTAATAATTCTTATAAACAATCTCATTGCCACGAATTTCTGCATTCACCGCAGGAATTTCTTTTAAAGCAAGTAAGCAGGCCCTCACGAAGAACGACATAAACCCAAGCTTCACGCCATGTTTCTTTTCAAAAGGCTCTTTGAGGCGGTCCCGAAGCCCCATCACCCGGCTCATATCAATCTCGTTAAAGGTGGTGAGAATAGCCGCCGTATTCTGGGCAGCCTTAAGCCGCTCCGCAATTTTTTGCCTGAGGCGCGTCATGGGCACCCGCTCTTCCAAACGCTCCCCTAGAGAAGGCATCGATGCTGCTGGTTGAGCAATCGCCTGCAACACATCTCCCTTCGTGATACGGCCGCCTTTGCCAGTCCCTGGGACTGCATCTGCAGCAACGTTTTGTTCTGTCATCATCTTCTTTGCAGCAGGAAAAGCCGTTGTTCCAGCGGGGGTAGGCGCTGCCGGTGCTGCAACAGGTGCAGGTGCTGCCGGAGAAGGTGTAGCAGCCGGAGCTGCGGATGCTGCTGCGCCTGCTTCACCAGGGGTTAAGAGAGCGATCAGATCTCCTACCGCGACAGTTTCGCCTTGGGCCGTGAGGATTTTGCTTAAAACCCCTGCGGCCGGAGCAGACACCTCTAACGTCACTTTATCCGTTTCCAGCTCAGCCAAGGTT
>JBOFKH010000103.1:0-10354 GCA_051657225.1 Alphaproteobacteria bacterium | reverse complement strand
TCTCTGTCATCAGATTTTTCCCATCTTTTTTTGGGTTCTTCGCCCTGCTCAGAGCGATAAATTTTCTCAAACTGTGGCGGCTGAGGTCTTCTTGGTTTTCCGGCTTCCTCTTCTTCCCCTTCCATATCGTCCAGGGCCTCCAGTCCCACTGCTTCTGATTCCGGAGTTTCTCCTTCAGTGGGCTCTATCTCCCGAGTCTCAATTTCAACAGTTTCTACTTCTGGGGTTTCCCCTTCTGTTGGTTCCATTTCCAAAATTTCCATTTCAACTGCTTCCACTTCCGGGGTTTCCCCATTAACTAACTTTGCGTTCACGATACATTTCCATTCAAAAAAAAGAGGCTCCTGTTGTGGTAATGCTAAAAAAATCCCTCTTTCTTCTACTTTTTCCAGCGCACCTTGAAATTGTTTCCGTCCATCCTCTCCAGGATGCACACTGATTTTGATTGTTCGTCCGGAAAAACGAACAAAATCCTTTGGTTTGACGATAGGTCGCTCCGAACCCGGAGAAGTAACCTCTAAAATATAGCGTTGCTCCAAAGGGTCTTCAACATCTAAAAGCGTTGAAACGGTCTTGCTAACCCGGGTGCAGTCTTCAATGCTGACAGGGTGTCCGTCGATACGATCAATCATCACTTGCAAAACAGGACGTTTTGCTTTCGACAAAATGACCCTAACAACATCATAGCCCAAAGATTCAATAGAAGGCTCAAGCATTTCTCGAATCAATTGTACCTTTGACATCTATTTTCCGGACCTTCAGCTTGCTTCAATAAAAAAAGGGGCGAAATTTCACCCCTCGTCTCAAATTTATTTTGGATAAAAACTATCCGCCCATCATACGTCATTTTTGCAAAAAAGCAACTTCTTTTAACGAAAAAAATACGATAGTGCGTTAGGCCTTTCAGGCGCTCAATTTATTCTATTTTCAAAAGCTTTTCTTTTGCGTGACGCAAGCGCGCTCTATGTGCGTTGGACCGATTTTTTAATTTTTTCGCTTGCTGTAACTTTGCTTCATAAGCTTCAAGAATTTGGTATTTGTCAGCTAATTCATCAAGTTCTAAAATTTTGAGAGCCTCTTCTTTATCCATGGGTGAGACCAGCAATTTGGGTTTCTTGGAAATTTGATATTTGTGCTTAATCCATAAAAACAATAGTACCAAAGCCAAAGTTGTTGCGTGGGGGATACGGCCTGAAACTACAAGCAACACTAAACTGATGCTTAAAAGGGTGAGGCTGCTCCATTGGAGGATTTCAGTTAATACATGGCTATTGGCTTGGGAAAGACCTCTTAAAAAAAGCAAAAAAAGAATCAACCCGATGGCGGCGATGAAAAAAAGTGGCACGAAACCGTTTCCCTTAAGCTTTGAATACGTAAGAGCCCATGGTAACCAACCCCAATCCGTTCGTCAAACGCAAACGCTTACGCATTTAAAACACCTTCCAAACCCCGTGAAAGGCTAATTTTTCGAGGCTGTAGGTACTGGCGGATTACGGTGTTCTGGAAAAACAGGCAAAGCCTGCTTGACCTGCTCCGTCAACTGGGAGGTAATATGAGAGTACCTAGCCCAATCACCTAAATTAAAATTGTTTTGATAGTGTGATGAAGATATAACGAGTAGGCAATTTCTAAACCTGAAATACCTGTGCCGATAATCGCTATATTTCCACGTTTTTCCAAAAAATCAGTCATGATTTATGAGCTAAATATTTTTGAAAACGACTGGCTAATTGTCGGATAAGAAAATTCAAACCCATGATGAAGCGCTTTTTCAGGTAAGACTTTTTGTCCATTAAGCATAATTTCTTCTGCCATTTGCCCAAAAATCAATTTAAAAACAAAATTTGGAGTCTTTAAAAAGCAGGGTCTATGAAGTGCTTCTGCAAGAGCTAAAGAAAATTGTTTATTGGTGATAGGGTTGGGGGATGTTGCATTGACTGGTCCATCAATATTTTGTTGATGAATTATGAATAAAATTAATTTGATGAGATCAGCTCTATCAATCCAAGATAACCATTGTTGCCCATCACCAATTTGACTTCCTAGACCTAGATGAAAACTGGGCAAAATTTTTGCTAACATCCCACCATCTTTTTCAAGAACGGGGCCAATTCTTAAAAGCACTGTTCTTATTCCTAACCCAATAGCACGGGATGCTTCATCTTCCCACGCCTTACAAAGTGAGCTTGCGAATTTTGAGCGAATAGTTGGCGCACTGTTTTCTTCAGTAAATGTTTTTTCATGATGCGCGCCATAATAACCCACTGCGGAACCACTAAGAAACAAAGTTGGTTTTATTTTTTTAGATCGCATAAAATTCACAAGAGTCCGTGTTGTTGCAACCCGGCTGCTGTAAATGCTTTGTTTCGCATTGTCTGTCCATCGCTGTGCAATAGTTTCACCTGCGAGATTAATAAAGATATCGATATCAATATTTTGAATTTCACTAAGATTATTGAGATAAAATTTTGTTGGGTTATCCACTAGTCCATTCAATTTTTTGTTCCTCGTGAGGATATATAACATATATCCCTCTTTCAAAAGATGTTCGCAAAGCTGTTGGCCAATAAAGCCTGTGCCACCTGTGATCAATATTTTTTTTAGTTGCCTATTCATGAATGATCTCCTTTTTTTTGATCCAAAATTCTTCTTAAATTTTGCTTTGATCGGTCATTAAAATGATCGCTTTTCCCTAAGCATGCACCATTTCCTGAACTTCTGGAATGAGGTCGTCTATGACGTAAAGAGGAAAAATCAAAAGAGCGTTATATCAGCTGGTTCCTCTCAAATCTTTTGATTTCTCCTCTGCCGCCTGATGCGCCAACACAGTAGCCCATTCAGCTGTGTTTTTGCTCCGGCAAGATAAAAAAAAGCCGCAACATCAGAGCAATATGCGGCTTTTACAAGCCTGTCTTCCGATTCGCTAAATCTTCTTGCAACGTGCTGGCTATATGGGACACGCTATATTTCAATAGACACATAAAATTCTTCGAAATTTTATACTTTTTTTAGCGTTTATTCAAATCTCATCGGGTGGTGAGAACTGTTTTATAATCTTTTGTCTCACTTAGCGTTTGTCTATTTTTATCGAATAGAATCTAGATAGGGCATATCATGTGCTAGCGATAATGTTTTTTAAAAAAGTTGAACCTTGTGTAGAGAAACGTTACAACAAGGTCACACGCATGAAAAAAAGGTTTTTAAGGTGATGAAGCTGTTTCTAGATTCAACTTCTTTAGAAGAAATTCAAGCAGGTGTCGAAACGGGTTTGATTGATGGGGTTACAACCAACCCTTCCCTGGTGCTGCAATCAGGCCAACCCCAAGAAAGCCTAATCCGTGCTATTTGTGAAATTGTGGAAGGCCCGGTCAGCGTTGAGGTGACGACATTGGAGGCCGTAGACATGGTTCAAGAAGGCCGAACATTCTCAAAATGGGCCCCCAATGTGGTGGTCAAAGTTCCCTTGACGGTGGAAGGCTTAAAAGCTTGCCGAAGCCTTCGGGCTGAGGGTATTCCCGTCAATGTAACCCTCTGTTTTTCAGCCACTCAAGCCCTTCTCGCTGCAAAAGCAGGCGCAACCTTTATTTCTCCCTTTATCGGCAGGCTGGAAGATATGGGAGGAGATGGCCAGCTTCTGCTAGAAGACATGGATCACCTGCTAACCCAAGGAGCTTTTGAAGCTCAAATTTTAGCAGCTTCCATTCGTAACCCTGCCCATGTTTTGATGGCGGTTCGGGCTGGGGCTGATGTCGTAACCCTTCCCTTCAGCGTGTTTCAGCAACTCTATCAACATCCTTTAACGGACAAAGGGCTGGCCATTTTTATGGAAGCTGTCGCCAAAACTCCTACGTGTGCTTAGAAGGTCGTTTAAAACGAAACTAGTGGAAACTTAAGAATTTGTGGCAGTCTCGTGTCTGTTTCTTTTGTAAATCATCACGTGAATACTCAGCAGCATCAAGCTCAAGATGAGCCAAGGAAGGTTTTTAATGAGATGTTGCAGATTTGATGCCTTAACCTTATGTGTTTCTTCTAATTTCCAGCTTGCAAGCTCTTGTTTTCTGCGCTGCTCAATTGCTTCTAATGGCATTTTTTTCAGTTCATTGTACAGGATTTCAGAATGTTTTCTGGCTTCAACATAGCGCTCAGCCGTTTCAAGTTCGGAAGGAGGCTGATGCATTTCCAGCTCCGGGAAAAAATAGAAAGAGGCATGGTTTATAGATCCTGCCAAGGTAATCAGTGCTATGATCGTATAAACAAAGCAGGAGAGTAGCGTATAGACTTGTAACAGGTTTTTAAACATGTAAGCATATTTCCTTTATTTTTATATTTTTCCTACACCCATTCAAGATGAACGCATTGTATTAATTACGCATAAATTTAAACTATTAAACAATTTCATTCAGGATACCCCTCTAAACCGTAATTTTTAAGAAAAAATTCCAGTAAGCCTCCAAAGAGCGACATTTTTGGATGACGTTTTTGAAGTCTTCATTCGAAATCCCATTATTTTTCAGATGATCTGTTTGTTGATCAAGATGCTTATCTAATTTTTCAAACAAAATAAGGCCTTTATGGGCGAGCTTGATTTGGGTTGAGCGCCGATCATGGGTGGATGTTTCTTGTTGGACATACCCGTTGGTGACCATCTTTTTCAAATTGTAAGAGACGTTTGACCCTAGGTAATAGCCTCGGTTGCTGATCTCTCCCACGGTCATCTGGCTGTTACCGATGTTGTATAAAATGAGGGCTTGGACGTTGTTGAGATCTCGAACGCCCAAGCGGTCGAGTTCAGCCTTTAAAAGATCAAGAAAAAGACGGTGAAGCCTTTCCAAGATCATAACAAAATCGAGATAATTGTCTTTCATCTTATCCTCATTATTTCTTGGTTTATCAAATACTTACCTAATAAATTAAGGGATAATTTGTTAAATTTAAATTAATCAGGCAGATTTTTTTCCACTTAAGATGCTGTTTTTAATTATTTTTTTTGAAAGTTTGTTCCAATCATCCTTAGCTCAAAAAAGAATGGGTGGGGTCTTGCATTCAACAAAAGAGTTGTGGCAAGGTGTCGGTGGATCAGTTTTTGCATAGGCGAAAGCGGGTTTATCGCCGTCGTGGCTCAGTGGTAGAGCACACCCTTGGTAAGGGTGAGGTCGAGAGTTCGATTCTCTCCGACGGCACCAGTTTTTTCATGCATCCCAGCGCTGTAACAACGCCATTAGCTTGGGGTTGCTGATTTTTTACCTCAAAATAAAAACGCCTTTTTGTCAAATTTTAATTTTTGACATTTTTTGATTTTTATTATATAAAAAACACATAAATACAATGAAAAAAGGCTTAAATGATGAAAAATACACTTAAATTGTCCTTCTTTTTTTCTTTCCTTATGGTTTTTTCCGGCCATTCAGTCAATTTAGAGGTTGATTTGATGCCAGGAAAAACACAAAAAATAACAAAAAATGGCTGGTTTGAGGTTTCAGGGATTGAAAATCCCTACAATTATAGCGAGGCGCGCCTTTCTAAAAATTATAACGCTGAGGCCCACAGCCTCACTCTCAAAAATATCACCCGGGCTTACTTGGAAAAAAAAGCTGAAGCAATCCAGTTAAAAGAAGAGAATGGAAACTTAAATTTTGTGTTTGAGATTTCAACAACACCTTTTACGACTGGAAAATCTGAGAAAGAAGATCACTACAGCTATGTAGTTGAAGCTTCTATCCCAGATACAAAGATAGATTCTGATGAAACAATTACGCTAAAGCCAAAGAAAATCCAATTTTTAGAGGCCAGAGACAGAACGGGTTTTTGGGATGATCGCACGTGGGTAGATATCAAACTCGACTAAATCTTTTGAAAAAACGCCCAGCATTCGCGCTGGGCGTTTTTTTTAGATTTTCTGGAGCTTAAACAGCCATATGGCTCACTTCCCGATAGCTTTGCAGTGCTGTCGAGAGAATCGTTGTTCCTTGACGAACGGCGGTGGAAGCGTTGAGGACCTCCAGAGCTGTTTTGAGTGAATCAACGCCAGGTCGTTTTAAAGCCATTTCTGATGCCTTGGCCGCGCTGTTGAGGCTTTTTGAGATTTCTCCAACCGTTCCTTTGAAAAAAATATCAGAAAAAGTACCAGTAGGCTCAAGGCTTTGCTCCTTGGGTTGGGTGAAAGAAGAGATAGAGAGAGAATGTTTTGAAAGGGGAGGAAGGGGTACGATAAACGACATAAGTTGTCTCCTTTTTTTTGTGAGGGGTTAACGGCGCATCAGATCATGGTTACGAAGGTCCATGGTGGTGGAAAGGGAATAAAGTTGGGAACCTAAACCACTTTCATAATTTGCTTGGTTGAAATCCACCATTTCAATAGCTGGCTCTACATTGGGCATCTTGACATACCCTTTTTTATCCGCTGCTGGATGAAAAGGCTTATGAACCATGCGAAACGGCGCATTATCCTTCCCAATTTTATGGGGTTTAAGCAAATTAACAGAGGTTTTTTGGTCTACCTGTTCTTGAAACGTCACTGTTTTCCTGGTATAGGGGTCTCCGCCTGGGGTGTCTGACGTCACCATGGCGTTAGAAAAATTTTCAGCGGCGATCCTGGCCCGAAGCGCATTGTTATTCATCCCTTGCTCTAAAATTTTCTTCGTTTCATAAAGGGTAGATTGGGATTTGGGTGGCTGGGTAATATAGGCTATTGTCATAGTTTTACGTTCCTCAGGTTTGAAGAATTTTATCGATGTCCGCCCACGCTCAAAGCTTTTTCAAGCATATCTACGTGGGTTTTATACATATTGTTGACTTGGGTATGCTCAGATCCAGCCTGGTTTGCAGACGTTAATTGGGTTCTGGCATTCACATTATTGCCGGTAATATCTTCCTCCGTTTCAGGAGACAGACGCACCCCAGCATCTTTACGTTTTCCCACATCAAAGTGGGCTGGGTGAGTTCGTTTCATAGAAAAGCTTTTGTCTTTTACCATTTCTCCAAAAGGAATAATTTCTTTTTCCCGGAAACCAGGTGTGCTGAGGTTTTCAACATTTCGAGCAACAACTTTTAGATGCTTTGTAATATGGTCCATGCGTTTTCCCATTAGACCAAAGATATTTTCTGCCATTTTTTTCGCCTCTGCTGCCTCAATTGAGAAAATCACTTTAGTGAGCCAAGCTTAAGAAAATGTAAAGTATTTTCGATAATGTTAGGGCCTGAGTAGAGCAAAAATGAAAGGTAAGTTTTCAATGTTATACCTAACGCGCAAGCCCGGAGAATCTATTTTAATCAATAATAATGTCAAACTGACAGTCATAGACATTAAAGGGAAAAGTGTAAGGCTCGGATTCCTTTTTTCCCCAGAAGTACGTGTCTTGAGGGAAGAAATTTTTCTCAGGATCCAGCAAGAGGACCAAGAAGCCGCAGAAGCTGGAAAATACATCCAAGAACTAGAAGCACTTGAAGTTGCTAAACGCATGAAGAAGCTTCAGCATGGCTCAGAAAGCGAAGAGCATGAAACAGCGGTGCCGTTTCAAAAAAAATCGAGTAGTTTAATGAGCGGATGATGGAAGAGGCTGAACCTATCGGTCTTCTTATTCAAGAAGCCTTACAAGCATCCCATGAAGTTTACTATGATTTTCGTGAATCTGATTTTTTTAATTCTTTTCCAGCTCTAAAAAAACAAGAGGAAACCTTGAAGCATTATATCCACACTTTGTCCCGCATAGCTGCCCAAGAGGTGGAAGGGGAACCTATCACGCCTGGTACGACAGAAAAGCTTTTAGAGATGGTTCAAGGGTTTCGCCTTTGTGTTCAAGATATGTTGAATCTGTTACAAGAAACCCAGCTGTCCCTCACTCGGAAAGAAGAAGCTTTCGAAGCCTACGGAAAAATCAGCCAATGGCACGATTAAACACGATGCATCAAAGAAAAGGAAAAAGATGTGGAATCAATTGAAGGGTTTCAATTTATACGCTTCATTCTGGCCTTTGGTACCGTTCTGGCCGGACTTGGCTTGTTTGCTTATATAGGAAAGCGTGTTTTGAATCGTCAAGGTTTGGGGCACCTGAAATCCGGAAAAAATTTGCGTATTCTGGAAGAAATAAGTTTAGCGCAACAGCGGCGCCTGGTTTTGGTTGACGTCAATCAACAAAAAGTGCTTTTGCTTTTGTCTGCTAAAGGAGATTACATCCAAGTTATTCCCAACAGAGAAGGGAACCTGCACAATGAAAAAAAATAAATTTTTAAAATGTTTTATTCCGTCATGGGTTGTTGGAATTTTCATCGTTTCCACATCTTGTCTCGCCCAAACGTTTTCCTTGGATCTTGGAGAAGGTGGCTCATTTTCAACCAAATTTTTCCAACTTTTGGCGATTATCTCTGTCTTAAGTTTGGCTCCCTCCATTTTGGTGATGGTCACCTCTTTCACACGCATCGTCGTGGTCCTTTCTTTTTTAAGAAACGCCATGGGTCTGCACCAATCCCCTCCCAATGGGGTGCTGATCAGTTTAGCGCTCTTTTTAACTGCTTACATCATGTCTCCCGTCCTTGAAAAATCATATCAAGAAGGCATCGTTCCCTACACCCAAGAAAAAATCACAGAAGCCCAAGCGTGGGACAAGGTGGTTGACCCCATTAAAGGGTTTATGCTCCAAAACGTGAGAGAGAAAGATTTGAGGCTTTTTGTAAACCTCTCCAAAGCGCCACCGCCTGAGCGTCCAGAACAAACCAGCCTCAGCACATTGGTGCCAGCTTTTATGATCAGCGAGCTGAGGCGAGCCTTTGAGATTGGCTTTCTCCTTTTTGTTCCCTTTTTAATTATTGACATGGTTGTGGCGTCTATCCTCATGTCCATGGGGATGATGATGCTTCCCCCTATCACCCTGTCGTTGCCGTTTAAAATCATTTTCTTTGTGTTGATTGACGGTTGGGTTTTATTGGCAGGAAGTCTTGTGAAAAGCTATGGCGTCTGAAAAAAATAATAAAAACAGCGTGATATTTTCTTTGCACAGGCTATAAAAATCTCCTAGAGTGTTCTTTAAAATAGCAACAGGGTATAGGCTACGTGCTGGACCAAGCATTTCTTGCTGCGGAAGACACTATTCCGGGCGAACATGTCTCAGATGATCAATTTTTGGGGGGAAGGCTTCAAATCTATCAACCCCTTACAGGCTATCGGGCAGGGATTGACCCTGTTTTTTTGGCTGCAGCTGTCCCAGCTGAGGGCACAGAGCGTGTTCTCGACATGGGCGTTGGGGTAGGGGTGGCATCGTGTTGTTTGTTGGCGCGTTGCCCCCATGTTCAGGTAACAGGGGTGGATATCTCTGCTTCCCTCACACATCTAGCAACCCTCAACCACCAACGAAATCAATTTAAGGATCGATTTAAAGCCCTTACCTGCGATGTTCAACACCTCAACTTAGACACCCAATTTGACCATGTCATGTCAAACCCTCCTTTCTTGCGAAAAAACCAAGGAGATGCTTTCATCTCTCAAGCTAAAGCTCAAGCGACGGTAGAAAGTTTTACAGATCTCAAGAGCTGGATTCAGGCTTGTTTGCGGCACTTAAAACCCAAAGGAACATTAACCCTCATCTTTCGAGCTGACCGAGCAGATGAGCTGATTGCATTGTTATATCAGGAAACAGGAAGCTTATCTTTAACCCCTCTGCTTCCCAAAAAAAGTTCCCACGCTAAGCGAGTCATTGTTTCCTATCAAAAAGGCTCTAAGGCTCCTTTTGAGCTGCGGGCGGGCTGGGTTCTTCATGAGCCAACAGATGAGTTTACTCAACAAGCCCAACATGTTCTCAGAGAGGGGAAGCCAATGCTTTCAGCAATCGGAGGTCTGAGGGGCCTATAAACACCTGGGGCCCCTCAGAAATGTTGTACGGGAAAAAACGCTTTATCCTTCTGAGCCTTGTGGGGCTGAATCCTTTGAAGAATCAGCTTCTTGCTTCGCAGCACGCACCTTCCATTTATCTATGTGCTCTTGGAGGAAGGATTTAAGGTTTTCGGTGGCTAGTTCGGTTGCTTTGTGATTCTTTTTGATGACAAATGCCCAAGCATCTGGAATAAATTGCGCAAGAAAGTCTATAATATCAGATCGTTCATGACCACTAACATTCTCAAAATTTTTCTTGACTGCAAAAGTGGATAAATCATCTAATTCTTCGGCTAAAGAAGTATACGAGGTACTGAGAAATTCATCATCAGGGAATTTTTTCCTCAAAGAATCTAGGCGGTGTCGACATTCATTTTAAGAGAATATAGATAGCAGCGATATGCACAAAGGAGAGGAAAGCTATCGCAAGTTTATCATAGCGCGTTGCAACCCTTCTGAAGTGCTTGAGTTTATTAAACATCCTCTCTACAA
>JBOFKH010000102.1:0-1362 GCA_051657225.1 Alphaproteobacteria bacterium | reverse complement strand
GCCCGGCGTTTCTCGAAGGCGGCGTATAACGCATCAGTGCGCTTATCAAAGTTGTTCGTTTCAGTTTGGGCAATTAGGTCGCTTGCCTTAATTTGATCTTCAATTTGAGTTTTTACGATGTCAAACCGGGCTTTCTTTTCCCGTTCTGCGTACGCCCGGTTGAGTTCTTCAATGGCTTTATTTGAGTCTCGACGGGACTGTATTAAAGCTGCGGTTCTGTTTGCCTCAATAACTTTTACCTCCGAAGCCGTAAGCGTAGGATTTAGGAGCTGCTTTTGAGCATCTTTGTTTATTAATTTTTCTTGAAGGCTTTGCGCTTCTTGCAAAGCGGCTACCCGGTCTTTTTGGGTTTTTCTTTCGTTGTTAGCAGCATTCTGCTGCAACTGCAGTGCGGTTTGAATTTGAGTCTTCTGCGCATCTACCTCGTCCTGTCGGGCTTTGATGGCTTCCTCTTTAGTCTCCCTGCTATTCTGCAACCGAAGCAACTCGATCTTATTTTCCATTTCAGTTTCCCGATCAAGGTTGGCCAGGTATGCATCGCGAGTTTTAATTGCATTTTCAATAGCCTCTTTATCCTGTTTCTGTTTTCCGCTGGTCAGTCTTTTAACTTCATTGATTGCATCTTGTCGATTCTTTGCATCAAGCTGGTTAAACCTTTTTAAATTTTCAAGTTCTGCGTTGGCATTTTTTTCTTTTTGCTCACGAAGCTTTCCTTCTGCCGCAAAGTTTTCTTCAAGTTGTGCAATGTCCTTCTCCCCCTTCGCCTTTATAATATTTGATGAGTTGTCAATGGCAGTATTGGAACGCTCAAGTGATCTGTTCAGCCTTTCATTTTTCTTTGCAGCATCTTCAACCCCGTCCCCATATGCCGCCATAGAGGCAAAAGCAGTTGCCAGTAATGCAATAAGTATTAATATAGGTCCACCCGCCGCTGACGTTGCAATGTTCAATGCTTTCTGAGCCGCTATTGCCGCGTATTTTACAATGATGTTTTTTGACTCTGCGGCCGTTTCAAGGTTTTTTTGAAACAGCTTGACCTTTTCCAGGCCATTGGTGATCAGAATTCGAACTGCGCTTTCTTTTTGCAGCGCATTCTGAATACCTTGCAGCCCGGCCAATATAGCCTGGACAGCCTGAAGCTTTACAAACGTCTTCTGTAGTTCCTCGTTCTCATCGCCAAACAATGCTGCGGCGCCCTGAGCAATACCATACACGCCTGCAAGCGTTTGCGCCGCGTCAATAAGCCCGTCAAACACTTTGGTGTCCGATGCCTGAGCTTTGATCTGCGCTTTTAAATCGCCTACTTGGTCTTTAAGTTCAGCAGTTTCTTTTATCAGGTTTTGAACAACCTCAGAATCTTCA
>JBOFKH010000101.1:0-1472 GCA_051657225.1 Alphaproteobacteria bacterium | reverse complement strand
ACCCCTCGCCATGAAGAAACGACGCCCAGCTTGGAGGAAGAATTTTATAAATCAAAGACTGAAACAGGTGAAGATTGGAAAGTGGCACCCGTATCGACGGGTTTTCACCGTTCAGCCAAAGCGTCAGGTGCATAACGCGACCTCCTTGAAGGGAAGAGTTTCGGATACGGTCGGGGCGTTACCCGAACCTACAGCTATTCCATTCATTATAACTCAAGTTTCGCACATGAATAATCGAGTATAAAGCGTTGCGCTGAATGGAAAAAAGAGGACAAAAAGGCCCTCAATTGATAAAATGGTGTCTGTGAAACAATCCTTTATCGAAAGAAGGCCTTTTTGTGTCTCAGATTTTACCAGATTTCCCCCGCTGGGGGGCTCGAATTGATTCGTCCGTAAATCTGTTTTTCAAAAACTTCGAACTCCCCGCTCTGGCGCGTCTCTGTGGCTTCCGCAAAGCCAGAGGTTTTGCCTGTATCGATATACTGCTTTTCATGATCGACTGCGTCTTCACAGGCAAAAATCTGAGCGCCATTGACGCCAACGGTTCGTTACCATGCAATCGATCTACCTGCTATCGATTTTTAGCAAACCCTGATTTCAATTGGCGTAGACTGGTTTTAATGTTCGCTCTCAAAATAAGAACTTTCTTCATGAACCTGAACGACGCTCCAGGCAGAACTGACGTTCTTATTGTAGATGACACTCTTTACGAACGAGGACGCAGTAAAAAAGTAGAGCTGCTTTCCCGGAAGCACGACCACAACAAGAAAGTCAGCGTCTTAGGTTTTGAAATGCTGACTATCGGCTGGTCCGATGGCCGTTCGTTCCTGCCTATGGCCTTCTCGTTGCTCAGTTCTCAATTGGGGAAACATCGTTTGTGTGAGGCAAATAACAATATTGATAAGCGTACTCTTGCCGGAAAATTACGCAATGAAGCTGTTTCCGGTAAACCAACAGTTTTGGTTTCTCTGCTTGAGATGCTGCAAAGAGCCGGAGTAAAGACCCGTCACATTCTCTTCGACAGTTGGTTCAGCAGCAGAAAGCTTTTAGAAAAGCTTATGGATATGGATTTCAGGCCGATTTGCATGGTAAAAGAATGGAAGGGAGCTTATTTTACGTATGAAGGGAAATCGGTGACGATTCGCCAGCTCTACTCTGAAGTCAAGGAACGACTGTGTTTTAGCAAAGCCGAAGATGGACGCTTGGGAAGTGTCCTGGTCGGACTGGGAAAGGACGAAAACGGCTCGCCTCGTCTCGGGCGTGTAATTTTTGTACGTAAACGCGGAAAAGGCAGGAAATGGCTGGCTTTACTGAATACCGACGTTGCTATTACGGATGCGGAAAGCGTACGGCTTTATGGAATCCGTTGGGGGATAGAGGTTTTCTTTAAGGTTTGCAAAAGTGTACTGAAACTGTCGAAAGAATATCAGGTGCGGAGCTACGACGCCTTGGTAGGTCAAGCCTCGCTGGTG
>JBOFKH010000100.1:0-1931 GCA_051657225.1 Alphaproteobacteria bacterium | reverse complement strand
TGCTGGATCAGGGTTTCCCCCATTGTCCAATATTCCCCACTGCTGCCTCCCGTAGGAGTCTGGGCCGTGTCTCAGTCCCAGTGTGGCTGATCATCCTCTCAGACCAGCTACAGATCACAGGCTTGGTAGGCCATTACCCTACCAACTACCTAATCTGACGCAGGCTCCTCCTCTGGCGATAAATCTTTCCTTGTTTCCAAGAATATGCGGTATTAGCTAAAGTTTCCTTTAGTTATCCCCCACCAGAGGGTAGATTCCCACGCGTTACTCACCCGTTTGCCACTAAAATTTAACCGAAGCTAAATTTCCGTTCGACTTGCATGTGTTAGGCATGCCGCCAGCGTTAGCTCTGAGCCAGGATCAAACTCTCAAATTGAAGAGTTGCAAAATCTGAATTTTGCCGAAAAAACATTTGTTTTTCGATTCAAGATTTTCTCTTGCCCAAAATAAATTAACTGACTAAAATCATTGGGACTCGAATAATGGTCAGCACACAGCTGCCATCCTCTTATCCCCCCTTATATACTTTTTCAAAGAACTGAACCCCTCTGCACGCAGAAAGTATTGATATTAATATCCACATCTCCCTCCCCTGTCAACAACCTTTTTTAAAAAAAAATTTCCAATTGTTTTTTAGGGTTTTTTAATACTTGAAGCCCCCCTAGCGGCCCATAAAAGAATTTTTAGGGTTGCCACAGCGAGCCATTTTAGGGGTTCCATCCCTTAAAAAAATCTAAAAAATATTTGCAAAATTAAATACAAGACCGGTTATTTAAATGATATTCAGAAGAAATAAACCTGGAAAGCACGATAGGTCGAACAAAGCATCTACGATACCACCAACAACACAAACGGTTACCCCCTTCACGGGTGGGCGTCATCCCAGTTGGAACCAACGCCCACGCCCACCTCCAGGGGAACACAAAGCTTCACAACGTTAGACATCAATGCCTGCAAAATAGGGACGAGCTCTGCAACCTCCTCCTCAGGGATTTCCAGCAAAAGTTCATCATGAACTTGAAGTAACAAACGAGCCTGTGATTTTTTTGATTGAAGGTATTGGAAAAGCGCCACCATCGCCCGCTTGATGATATCCGCGCTGCTCCCCTGGAGAGGAGCATTGATAGCCTGACGTTCTGCTGCGTTACGCTGCACAGGGTTGCGCCCTTGAATCTCTGGCACATAGCACCGCCTCCCCAAAAGGGTGGTGACATAGCCTTGGCTGCGCGCAAGATCCTTCGTCTCTTCCAGGTAGCGTTGAATGCCGGGGTAGTGTTGAAAATAAGCTTCAATATAAGCCGCCGCGTCACGCTGGGGAATCCCCAATTGTTTGGCCAGCCCAAAGGGGCTCAAACCATAAAGAATGCCGAAATTAATGGCCTTGGCTTTGCGCCGCAGCCCCGCATCTACCCGATCAAGGGAAACACCAAACACTTGGGATGCGGTTTGGGCATGGATGTCGACACGGTTGCGAAAAGCCTCTTGGAGGGAGGCCACACCCCCCAAGTGCGCCAACAGGCGAAGCTCTATTTGGGAATAGTCTAATGAGACCAAGCGATAGCCAGGCTGCGGAATAAACGCTTGTCGAATAGCCTTGCCCTCAGGGGTTCGAATGGGGATGTTTTGCAGATTTGGGTCCGTGGAGGCCAGACGCCCGGTAGACGTCCCCGCCATCACATAGGAGGTGTGGATGCGCCCCGTTTGAGGGTTAATCTGGGTTAACAACGCATCGGTATAGGTGTTTTTCAGCTTGGCCAACTGGCGCCATTCTAAGAGGTGCGTGGGGAGCAAGTGCCCCTGGTCTGCAAAAACCTCCAGCACATCGGCCGACGTGCCATAGGCCCCAGACTTCCCTTTTTTACCACCAGGAAAATGTAATTTCTCAAATAAAATATCCCCAAGCTGTTTCGGAGAAGCAATGTTGAAGGTTT
>JBOFKH010000099.1:0-8058 GCA_051657225.1 Alphaproteobacteria bacterium | reverse complement strand
CCCCCAGACGCCCCCGGGCAAATCAGCCCCTTCCCCTGGGTTTTTGCATGAATGGCCGCAGATAAAGCGCCTGCAACAGGGGTGATGCTTCCATCCAGCCCAAGCTCCCCTAAAACGATATAATCGTTCAAGCAATCCTGGGGAACCACCCCTAAGCTGGCTAATAACCCCAATGCAATGGGTAAATCATAGTGGCTTCCTTCTTTTTGGACATCAGCCGGCGCAAGGTTCACCGTCACCCGTTTGGGAGGCATGGCAAGCCCCATGGCGTAAAGAGCTGAGCGAACCCGTTCCCGAGACTCTGTTACAGCTTTATCAGGCAACCCAACCAAAGAAAAGCAAGGAATGCCCGATGAAACTTGAACTTGCACATCAATGGCAATGATGTCCATCCCATCAAAGCTTACTGTTGCTATATGTGAAACCATAATGCCCTATAACGTCACGCCTATGGTGACGGTGAATTGCCTCTTTTAAAATCCCTTTATGTTTATGTTTTGGGATTTTTTGCAGCATGTCTAACGGACCTAAAAATGTCAAATATTAAAATTTAATGTAAATTTGATGTGTTTTTAAACGAATGGGTGAGAGGCTTCCTCCAACCGACCATAGTCTTTATGCACCGGGTATGTCGTCTCAATTTCAAAATTTATGCGCTCGCCCTGATAGGTAGATAAATTCGGAATTGAAATTATTAAAAAATAGTTCATACTCCCCAAGGAAAAATAGTCAAATGAGGCGAATGTATATGAAAATACTAGGTATTTTATTTTTAACGGGTATGCTCTCGGCTTGTGGCAGCACCTCAAATTTACGTAACGCATCTAATTCTGAATTAGATCTAAATTTGGCAAACTATCGCCGGGTGATCGTAAATGACCTTACAAATAGTGTCACTGAAGGCGATAAAAGTCCCCATATCGCAGCCGAAGGAAAAAAATTTGCAGATATGATAGCAAGTGAAATTATAGCAACAAAGGCCTTTGAAAAGGTTGAAAGAAATGTTCACTCCCAGGAGCCAGCGCTCTTAATTCAAGGAAGTATCATTGAGTGTACTGAAGGCAATCCAGCCTTGCGAGTCATGGTTGGTTTTGGAGCAGGAAGCTCTTGTTTTGACGCAAAAGTTTTGCTTAAGGATAACGCCACAAAACGAACCTTAGGAGAGATAGATGTTAACAAAATGAGTTGGGCTCTGGGCGGCATGATAGCGGGTGTCCAGGATGTCAATTCTCACATGATTTCGGGCGCTTCTAGCATTGCGTCAGAGTGCGCTAGGGCTAAAAATCGATCACAATAGAAAAAATATGATACTGATTGATTAGACAAATTATTTGATTTTATAGTCATTTTTTTATCTTGAATGAGAACGTGGGGCAGCCTCACCGCACGCGGGAAGAAGATCAATGCATCCTACCCCCCAAGGTGAAGGTTGCAAGACGATTTTCTTTAAATCTCTCCCGGATCGTGTTAGGGTCAGCCTATGGTTAAAAAACAAGATTTGCCAACCCTTTCTGAAACGCTGAAGAAATTTCAGCTGTTTCCCCATAAAAGCCTTGGGCAGAACTTTATCCTCCAATCTACGCTGCTTTCCAAAATCGTCTCCTATGCTGGAGACCTGTCCCAGGTTCATGTAATTGAGATTGGTGCTGGCCCCGGAGGCCTCACCCGCGCCCTTCTTCAAACTCCCTGTCTTTGCGTAACGGCGATTGAAAAAGATTCCCGTTGCATCCCTGCCCTGGAAGAATTGAAAACCTTTTTCCCCGAGCGCCTTCGCGTGATTCATGGAGATGCCTTGGAGATGGACTGGCAAACGGTTGCGCCAACGCCTTACGCCTTGGTGGGAAATCTCCCCTACCATATCTCTGTCCCCCTGTTGCTCCAGTGGCTGGAGGCTCTGCCCTGTTTTGATCAATTGCTTTTGATGTTTCAGGCAGAAGTGGCAGATCGCCTCACAGCGCAACCTGGGACAAAAGCTTATGGAAGGCTTTCAGTCTTAACCCAATGGTGTTGCCAAGTGAAATCTGTGTTAAAGCTTTCTCCAGGCGCGTTTACGCCACCCCCTAAAGTGGCTTCAACTGTTGTGCACCTTAAGCCCCGCAAAGCAATGGCAGACTATCCAGCCCTCAAGCCATCCCTTGAAGCAGTCACCGCAGCTGCCTTCAATCAGCGCCGAAAGATGCTTCGCTCCAGCTTGAGGGCCCTATGGCCAGACCCGCTTCCCTACCTTGAGCAAGCCCAAATTGACCCCACAAAGCGTGCAGAAAGCTTAAATTTAGAAGCTTTTTTAGCCCTCGCCAGATTATGGAATGCTTCAAAACCTAGTGGAGCTGAAGCCCCTCAGGTGCAATCTTAACCCCTTTTTTCTCACGGGGTTTGATAGCTTTTTCGTCTTCTTTATCTTGGGAGCTGAAGATCAACTGCCCAATGAGAGACTCTAGGCTGACGGAAGATTGGGTGTGCTCAAGCACGTCACCTGGACTCAAAGATTCATCATCGCCACCGGGTACGAGGGCTATAAATTTGCTGCCCAACAAGCCGTCTCCCAAAATCTCTGCAACGGTATCTTGGGGAAGCTTGAGATTGGAAGGCACCTGAAAGGTGACCACGGCTTGGTAGGCTTGGGTATCAACAGATAAATCCGTCACAATCCCAACCTTAACACCACTTAAACGAACTTCACTTCCGGGGATAATCCCGTCCGCGCGCTCAAACCTAGCTTTGAGCTCATAGCCCTCCATGACGGTAAACCGGCTGCTGGAATAGGCGAAAATCAGGAAAAAAACAGCCACCAGCAAAACAACTGCCCCCATGACTGCTTCAATTAAATTATGCTTGCCCATCGGAGCTTCCTCCTTTTCCAGTAACGTTTTCCAGCACCTTGCCAAGGGGCGGGATCACTTTTAAATGAAGCTCTTTCAGATGGGCTTCAGGAATCGATGAAGGGGCTTGCATCAAAAGGTCTTGAGCTTGTTGATTCATGGGGAATGCCACCACTTCTCTCAAATTTTCTTCTCCCGTTAACAGCATTACCATTCGGTCGATCCCAGGGGCTGCACCTCCGTGGGGAGGAGCTCCAAAGCGAAAAGCGTTCAACAACCCACCAAATCTGGCCTCCACGTCGTCTTTCCCATACCCTGCAATCTCAAAGGCTTTGATCATCACATCAGGCAAATGATTCCGGATAGCGCCACTGCAAAGCTCCACCCCGTTACACACAATGTCATACTGATAAGCCTTAATCGTGAGAGGATCTTGGGTCAGCAAGGCTTCCATGCCGCCTTGGGGCATCGAGAAAGGATTGTGGGAGAAAATAACTTTTTGGGTATTTTCGTCCAGCTCATACATGGGAAAGTCTACAATCCAACAAAATCGAAAGCTATCTTTCTCAAGTAAGCCAAGATCTTCCCCCAATTTTTTCCGGGTGAGCCCTGCCCATTTTTCAGCATCTTGGCGCCTGGCGCACACAAAAAATAAGGCATCCCCTTCTTGAACGTTGGCTTGGTGCTGGAGCTCCCCCAGCTGAGCTTCTGTCAACAGCTTTGCGATGGGGCCCTTGGCGGCGCCATCTTGCCAAATCACATACCCCAGACCTGCAGCTCCTTGCTCCCGGGCCCAGGTGTTCAGGTGATCAAAAAAACTTCTGGGGCGCGTGGCTGCCCCAGGTGCAGGAATCGCCCGAACGACACAGTCCTTCTCAACAGCTTGAGCAAAGAGGGCAAAACCACTTCCTCGAAAAATCTCCGTCACATCCGAAATCCGTAAGGGATTGCGTAGATCTGGTTTATCCGTTCCATAAATCAGCATCGCTTCATCATAAGGGATGCGCGGGAAGGGCGCAGGCGTAACGGCTCTGCCTTCCGCAAAGGCTTTAAACACGTTGTGCAAAACGGGCTCCACCGCGGCAAACACATCTTCCTGGGTTACAAAAGCCATTTCTAAATCAAGCTGATAAAATTCTCCCGGCGAGCGGTCTGCCCTTGCATCCTCATCCCGAAAACAAGGTGCAATCTGGAAATAGCGGTCAAACCCCGCCACCATCAGCAATTGCTTAAATTGCTGGGGCGATTGGGGGGGAGCATAAAAAGAGCCGGGGTAAAGGCGGCTGGGCACCACATAATCCCTTGCCCCTTCCGGCGAGCTGGAGGTTAGAATGGGGGTTTGATATTCTGTAAACCCTTGGGCCACCATCTCCCGACGCAGGGCATCAATGATCTGGCTTCTCAGCATGATGTTGCGATGGAGCCGCTCCCGGCGCAAATCCAAAAAGCGATAGGCCAGGCGGGTTTTTTCTGGAAATTCGGCATCGTTGTTTACTTGAAGCGGCAAAGGCGATGCGGGAGACTGCACGGTGACGCTCTCCACCAGGATCTCAATTTCTCCCGTGGCAAGCTTTGCGTTTACGGTATCAGGCGTCCGCTCCAGCACCTTTCCCACCACTGTAACAACGCTTTCCAAGCTCACGGCTTCTGCCTCAGCAAAAGCTTGGGTGCCTGGGTTGAACACACACTGGGTCATCCCTGCGTGGTCCCGAAGGTCGATAAACAGCAAGCTGCCGTGATCTCTCTTGCGGTGAACCCACCCTGAAAGCCGAACCGTTGCGTCACGGTCTTGTCTGCGAAGCTCCCCACACAGGTGGGAACGGTAGGGGTTTGGTTTCCCAGAGGCAGAAGATGAAGTTGGGTGCACGAACGCTCCTTTACCAATCGGTCTCATTCAAGTTTTGTATAAGTCTTATTCTTTATATCCCAAAAACCACTCCCTGAGGAGAGAGAAAAGTTGGAATTTCCAAAAATTTAAACAAGCACGGCACTTTTTTTGTCTAAATGATTTTGTTTTATTCATTTTTTTTAGATCAGTTATCTCAAAATTGTTTCTTGATAATATTGAAAAATTTGTAATAATGAGGCAATTTCATTTAACTTAAACTTAAGCGTATTTCTGCTATAATCTGTCACACTACGTCAATTCAAAGGTGCTTTATGGATGCCGTCTTCTCTTGCCCAAGACCCCGTTGTTATTGTTAGCGCTAGGCGAACCCCCATGGGGGCTTTTCAAGGTGCACTTTCTTACCTGATGGCCCCAAAGCTGGCAGCTCCCGTTTTTAAAGCCTTGCTTCAGGGAACATCGCTGTCGCCGGAACAGGTTCAGGAAGTGTACATGGGCTGCGTTTTAACGGCAGGTCTGGGGCAAGCCCCTGCCAGACAAGCGGCGCTTTTTGCTGATTTTCCCTATAGCACGTCTTGCACCACCCTTAATAAAGTGTGTGGCTCTGGGATGAAGGCCGTGATGGTGGGCTGCATGGATTTGATTGAAAATCCAGAAAAAATGATCATCGCAGGGGGGATGGAAAGCATGAGCAATGCGCCCTACCTTCTGGATAAAGCACGGGTGGGGTATCGGATGGGCCATCACCGAACCCTGGATCACATGTTCTTTGATGGGTTGGAAGACGCTTATGAGCCAGGACGTTTGATGGGCACCTTCGCAGAAGACACGGCAGCGCGGTTTGGTTTTACAAGGGAAGCCCAAGATGCTTTTGCCATAGCATCCGCTGAAAAAGCCCTTCAGGCCATGGAAAAGGGATGGATGAAGCAAGAGATTGTGCCGATGACCGTCATGAACGGTCGAGAGACAAAAGAAATGTCAGAGGATGAAACGCCGTTACGGGTTAAGGTTGATAAAATTCCAGGGTTGAAGCCTGCTTTTAAGCCAGATGGAACCGTGACGGCTGCCAGCTCCAGCTCTTTAGCAGACGGCGCTGCGGCGCTGTTGCTGATGCGCCAGAGCGTGTGCAACCAGCACGGGCTTACACCTTTGGCGATTCTACGCGGCTGGGGATGCCACTCCCAGGAACCTGCGTGGTTTACAACGGCTCCCATCGGGGCTATCCAAAAAAGCGCAACGAAAGCTGGATGGGACCTTAACCAGGTGGATCTGTTTGAAATCAACGAGGCTTTTGCGGTGGTAACCATGGCTGCTATGAAAGAGCTCAAACTTCCTGGAGAAAAGGTCAACGTTCATGGAGGAGCCTGCGCCCTGGGGCATCCCCTGGGTGCAAGTGGGGCGCGTTTGCTGGTAACCCTTATCCATGCCCTTCACACACACCGTCTGAAAAAAGGCATCGCAGCCCTTTGCATAGGCGGAGGCGAAGGTGTGTCCATGGCTGTTGAACTTCCTTAAATTTTCATCTCGAGGAATTTTTCTATCAATCCCCCGAGGCCTAAACTGTTGGAGCCCTTCAGCATCACAGCGTCACCGTCTTGTAGTGACGCCTGCAAGGGATACCAGAGATCTGCAGCCTTGGAGCTCCACGCGCCTTGCTGGCGGGATGGCAAGTTATTATAAAGCGCTTCCATAAGAAGACCACAGGCGAACACCTTGTCAATGGTTTGGGCTTCAAGCAACGGCTGAAGCTCTAGGTGATAGGCTGGCCCTAAATCCCCCAGCTCCAGCATGTCCCCAAGAACAACTATTTTTCTTCCTCCTCCAAAGGTGGTTTTTGAAAAAGCCTCCAGGGCTGCCCTCATGGATTCAGGGTTAGCGTTATAGCTCTCATCTATCAACGTTATATTGCCTTGGGGGGTGGCAAGGTGGTGGACAGCGCCCCTTCCCTTGATGGGCCGTAAAGTTTCGAAAGCTTGCTCAAAGTCTGTGGGGTCTAAGCCAAGAGCCACAAGAATGGAAACCAAAGCCAGAGCATTTAAGATCCAATGGTTTCCCAGCATGGGAAGGTTCAACGTGGTTTTTTTGCCTTCTGGAAGCTGAATCGTCAAGCGATAGCCTCCCTGGTGGGGCAGCTCTTTCTGTTCCAGCAATTGGATGGAAGCGCCCTTTTGAACGCCAAACGTTAAGACAGAAGCGCTGTGAGCCAAAGCTTTCTCCATCAGCAAATCTCGAAAGCAATGATCATGGGGGATCACCGCAACGCCCCCAGGCACAAGGCCTCTAAAAATTTCTGCTTTGGCTTCCGCGATGGCTTCCAGAGAGGGGAAAAAAGCACGATGGGCGGGGGCGATGGTGGAAACCAACGCGATATGGGGCTGCACCATCTCTGTAAGCTTTGCGATCTCGCCAGAGCGGTTCATCCCCATTTCAAAAACACCGTAGGATGCCTCTCGGGGAAAACGAGCCAAGCTTAGGGGAACCCCCCAGTGATTGTTATAGCTTAATGCGCTGATATGGGTTGAATGCCGGGAACTGAGCAAAGCGCCAAGGGCCTCTTTGAGGGTTGTTTTTCCAACACTTCCTGTGATGCCAATGCTTTTTCCGATGTTTCTCTGGCGCGCAGCCTTAGCGAGAGCTTCTAAACCCTCCAGCGTGTCTTCAACCCCCCAAAGTTGTGTCTCCAAAATCCCTTTGGCCAACAGGGAAGGAATTTCCGCCTTACAAACAAGGGCTGCGGTGGCTCCCTTTGCGATAGCCTGGGGAACGTAAGCGTGGCCGTCTTGGTGTTGGCCTTTCAAGGCAACGAAGAGGTCTTGGGGGTGAAGGGTTCGGGTGTCGATGGAGATCCCTTGGATAGCCCCTTTAGAGCCATCCTGAAAAAAAGACTGCCCCAACCCTAACGGCCGAAGTGTTTCAGCAGCTTCAGAAGCAGTCCACAAGGGGGAGTGTTTTTGGATCATGGGTTGCGTCTACCACGGAGTTTTATGCTTTAACCCCCGCAGCATAATCCCAGATGATCAAAAAAGTAAACCTCTAAGAATCAGCAGTTTTGACTTGTTTTTTTCTAGAGCGCCTTTTGAGTGCATATTGTTTTTTGGGCTCAGTTCCTTTTAAAAAGCTTAGGGCGAAACGTTTTGAAAGGGTTTGAGGATTGAGGGGAAGGATAACCCTGAACCGCCTATAAAAATCAAGGTCGATGATATCGGCAGTTGTTTTCTTTTTTGTTCTCAAAGACATAAAACGTTTTTACCCCTTAATTTTTCATGGCTTTTGCTACATGTATCAGCTCTAGCCTAAGGGAAAACCGTTAAAGGATTCTAACTGTGGCGAACAAAATTTAAGTGGCTCAAAATTTAGAAAATTTTAACGCTTTTTTTGGCAAACAAAGCAACC
>JBOFKH010000098.1:0-5987 GCA_051657225.1 Alphaproteobacteria bacterium | reverse complement strand
CTGCTTCTTCGGTGCTCACCAGGTGAAAAAAGCGCTTGTGAACTAAACGACCCCAAAAAGGGGCGCCTAACACCTCTGTGCAAAGAGCCTGTTTCTGTTTTTTGGGCAACACGCTTCCCCAATCAAACCCTTAAGCCATTGTTTTAGGAACCAATACCATCATCAAGCGCTTCCCTTCCAGCTTAGGTGCGAGTTCCGCCTTGCCGACTTCCGCAATATCTGCTTGCAGACGTTCTAAAACGCTTAAACCATGTTCTTGGTGAGCCATTTCACGCCCCCGAAATTGGAGCGTTACCTTAACTTTATTGCCTTCTTTGAGAAAACGTTCTGCATTACGCAGCTTCACCAAATAGTCATGCTGTTCAATGCCAGGACGGATCTGAATTTCCTTAACCTCAATAATTTTTTGTTTTTTCTTGAGTTCTGAACGCTTTTTCTGTTCTTCGTATTTGTGTTTCCCATAGTCCAAGATTCTGCAAACTGGCGGATCAGATTGGGGAGAAATTTCAGCCAAATCAAGCCCTGCATCCCTAGCTTTTTGAAGGGCAACGGCTCGGGTCACAACGCCTAACATATCTCCAGCAGCGTCGATCAATCGCACTTGGGAAGCCTGAATCTGTTCATTAATGCGCATCCCCCCCTTAGCTGCGTTAGAAGCGTTTGGGCCAAGGGAGTTTCTAGGAGTAAACTGGGTCAAGCGATCGCCTTTCATGTTGTTACAAATGAGCTTCTTTAGTAACATAGTTTGGTTGAGAAAAACATAGGAAATAAAAAGTCTTTTCTAGAAAAAAGGTTCTTCTAGAGTTGATCTTTAAACCGCTCCAACAACGCCGCCAAAGGGATCACCTCTTGCTGAGCTGTTCCAAAATGTCGGATCGCAACAGTCCCCTCTTCTGCCTCCCGCTTGCCCACCACAGCAATCATCGGGATTTTTTGCAAGCTCAATTCCCTGATCTTATAAGTAATTTTTTCATTACGAAGGTCGAGTTCAGCGCGAACTCCCCTTTGTTTAAGGTGTTCAAAAACTTCCCTCCCATAAGCATCTGCTTCTTGGGTAATAGTCGCAACAGCCACTTGAACAGGCGCCAACCAAAGAGGAAATTGCCCCCCATAATGTTCAATCAAGATCCCGATAAAGCGCTCAAAAGATCCTAAAATTGCGCGATGCAACATCACAGGGCGATGCTTTTGCCCGTCTTCCCCAACGTAAGAAGCTCCCAAACGCTCAGGCAGCACAAAGTCAACCTGGAGGGTTCCACACTGCCAAGAGCGCCCCAAGGCATCCTTCAACACAAATTCCAGCTTTGGCCCATAGAAGGCCCCCTCCCCAGGGTTGAGGGTATAGGAAAGCCCTGAGGCTTCAGACCCAGCCTGAAGTGCCTCCTCTGCTTTATCCCATAAGGCATCGTCTCCTGCGCGCCGCTCAGGACGATCTGAAAAACGGACGGAAATATCCTGAAACCCAAATTCTTGATAAACTTCCCTAAGCAGCGCACAGAAAGCCTGGGTTTCAGAAACAATTTGCCCTTGAGTACAAAAAATGTGAGCATCATCTTGCACGAATGAGCGAACCCGCATCAACCCCATCAAAGCGCCAGAAGGCTCATTGCGAATGCAGGACCCAAACTCTGCCATGCGCAGGGGTAAATCTCGATAGCTCTTCAAGCCCTGGCGAAAAATCTGGACATGACAGGGACAATTCATGGGTTTGAGGGCATAAACCTCTTCAGCATCTGTCTCACAAGTGAACATAGCCTCCCGGAATTTTTCCCAGTGCCCTGAGGCTTCCCATAATTTTCGATCTAATAGCTGGGGCGTTCGAACCTCTTGATAGCCGTGGTGTGTCAATTTTTTTCGAAGGTAGGCCTCTATCGCCAAATAAAGGCTCCACCCTTTAGGGTGCCAAAACACGCTTCCAGGGGCTTCTTCTTGGAGATGGAACAGCTGCATCTCTTTTCCCAAGCGACGGTGATCCCGCTTTTCTGCTTCTTCCAGCTGGGTAAGGTAAGCCGCTAAATCTGCTTCATTGGCCCATGCAGTCCCATAAATCCGCTGGAGCATGGGGTTTTTAGAATCACCCCGCCAATAGGCGCCTGCGATTTTTGTCAGCTTAAAACCTTTGCCCAACCAGCCCGTTGAAGGAAGGTGAGGCCCTCGGCATAAATCTACAAAATTTCCTTGACGATAGACACTTAAGACATCCCCCTCAGGAATAGCCTGGATCAGCTCAACCTTAAAAGCTTCTCCCTGGTCCTTAAAAAACTGAACAGCTTGTTCTCTGGACCATTCTTCCCGAACAACCGCCTCTTTCCGTTTGATAATCTCCTGCATCCGAGATTCGATTTTAGGAAAATCTTCTGGGGTGAAGGGAGTTGCCCGATAAAAATCATAGTAAAAACCATTCTCAATGGAAGGGCCGATGGTCACTTGGGTCTCAGGAAAAAGCTCTTTCACAGCTTCTGCCAAAAGGTGAGCATAATCATGGCGCAAGACGTCTAGCCCGTCTGGCTCTTCTTTTGAGACCAAAGCGCAGGTTAAATCTTGAGACCACCTGCGGGTTAGATCATAAAGCTTGCCCTCCACCCGAAGTGCTACATAATCATAAAGCCGCAGATCTTCCCGAGCTTTCAACACATCAATGCCTGAAAAAGGGCCTTCTAGAGATAAGGATTTACCATCCGAAAAGGTGATAACAGCCATCGTACCACAACCCCAAAAATTTTATGAATCTAAACATATTCCAAGGTGAGTCAGTCTCCCTAAGCTGTCAAGGATTTTTTGAACTTGCCAATTTAGTTAATTTTATTATTTTGGTGTAATCATAGCTGTGTAAACAGCCTCTGCCACAAGGTCTTCCTCTACATAGGCCTTCCCTTCAAATCGCCAAACCTGCCCCCTGGCCCGTTGCTTTTGAACACGCATCTTCAAGGTGCTTCCAGGAAAAACAGGCTTTCGAAAGCGCGCTTCTTCGATGCTCATAAAATAGACTAAATGGTGATTAGCAGGCGTATGCAAAGACTTCATCACCAAAACACCCGCGGTTTGCGCCATGGCTTCAATGATTAAAACTCCCGGCATGACGGGCTTTTCAGGAAAATGCCCCTGGAAAAACCATTCATTAAAGGTGACACTTTTGACCCCTGTTGCCCCTTCGCCCAATACAATATCTTCCAAACGATCTACCAAAAGCATGGGATATCGATGGGGTAAAAATTCCATGATTTCTTCAACAGATAACGCTTCTGTGGTTGGGCTTACACTCCCTTGAGGTTTGTCCTTCTCAAGCTGACTCATATTTCGGAATCCTTTTTTCCTAATTTTCTTAATTTAACAGACTGCCTTCGCCATTCTTGGATGGGAACAGCAGGAATCCCGGCTAGTATCTCCCCGGGTGTTGTATCTCGCACTACCCCACTTTTTGCAGCAATCTGCGTCCCAGGCGCAATCTTGAGATGTCCTGACAAACCAACCTGCCCTCCAAATACAGAAAAATCTCCAATATGGGTGCTCCCCGCGATACCCACTTGGGCAACCAGTACAGATCCTTTCCCCACATGCACATTATGGGCAATTTGAACCAAATTATCGATTCTCACCCAATCTTCAATCACCGTATCTTGCAGGCTTCCCCGGTCAATGGTTGTGTTGGCTCCAATTTCAACGCTTTTCCCGATCCGCACAATCCCCAGCTGGGGAACGGATACATGGGAGCGCATCGCCTCTGGGTCTTCCATAGAAAACCCAAAACCTCGTTGGCCAATTCGCGCACCTGGCTTAATGAAAACATCGTCTCCCAAGATAGCATGGGTGAGGGTGACATTAGCTTGAAGTACACATCCATCCCCCATCACAACGCTAGCACCCACAACACTGTTGGGTCCTATGTAACAACGGGCTCCTAACACAGCATCCGCTTCAACAACAGCACCTTGGGCAATAAAACAGCCCTCCCCAAAAGAAGCAGTTTCATCAATCCAAGCAGAGGGATGTCTAAAGGCTGAAAAAGTCTCTTGAGGGTAAAACGCTTGGGCTACTTTGGCAAAAGCTCGGTAAGGATTTTCAGAAACCAGTATCGCAGCCCCTTGGGGAAGCAACTCAACCCACGCTTTTTTGACAATGCAAACCCCGGCTTTTGTTTCCCCTAAAGCGCTATTAATATATTTCGGGTTATGAAGAACGGAGACGTGCATACCTTCAGCTTCTTGCAAAGAAGAAACATCTTCATAACAAGCCTCCGCATCTCCCCGAAATAATTTGGCCTCAGCAATCACAGACAATTCTTTTAGGGTAAAAGGGCCTGTTCTTTTAAAAAAGCGCTGATTGACCATCATTTCCTACTGTTTTTTAGACCCCAAAGGGTTTTCAGGCAACACAGAAGCGTCCTGTTCACTTGGAAACACAACTTTGAGCTTTGAAACGTCCTTGTTCAACAAAGCAACCACTTCAGCGGTCAAATCCAGCTTAGGATCAGAAATCCAAAGGGCTGCTGCTTTTTGGAGCACCACCGTTGCTTTGTTTTTTTGCACAGCTTTTTGCACCGCAGCTTGGAAAGATTTTTGAATTTTTTCCATGGCTTGGGCATAAGCAATTTCCAGTTGGCGACGTCGAGATTCAACAAGGCCTTTGATTTTTTCAACTTTTTCTTCAAACTTCTTTTGTTCAACTTTAAATTGATCAGCGCTCAACTTTTTTTCCTGGGCCATCAATTTTTCATTCTCTTGACGCAGAGATGTCTCTTTTCCTGAGATTTCTTTTTGAAATTCACTACGCTTCTTTTCAATCTGATTTTGAACATCACGCATCGCTGCAGATTCAGCAAGAACTTGATTGTTGTCCACAAACATCACCGCTGGAGCAGCAGGAGGTGTGTCTCCCAAAACTGGAGATACACCCAACAAAAATACTGCGACTAAAAGACTTTTATTTTTCATGATTCCTCACCTTTTTTTTTATTCATAATTATAGTTTATAAATATATTAAAATTCTGTACCAATATTGATTCTGAAGGATTCTTTACGGTCCACACCTTTCAAGTGTTTCAACACTTTGGAATACGTTACACCAATAGTACCAAAAGGAGAACGCCAAATAAGCCCAAGCCCAACACTGCCCCTTAGGTTAAAACTATTTGGGATTGGTGGCGGTGCCGGAGCAGGCAAAGGAGGTGGGTCAATTTCCCCAGAATCCCAAATGCTGCCCCATTCAGTAAACGCGAGCCCACGAATGTCAAGCTCTTTGGGCAACCCAAGGGGAAACGTTACATCTACGGTTGCCGTGAAAAGTTTACGTCCCCCCAAAGCGTCTCCCGTTATCATATCCCGAGGCCCCATCCCCGATTCCGCAAACCCAGGGAAAGATCCCCCCCCAAGGAAAAAGCGGTCTGAGAGACGAATCTTTTTTCCAACAGGCGTTAAGAGGCCATATTTAACCCGCGGATTACAAATCCATTCATGATCATGATCAAGGGGAATGAAATACCCAGCTGAAAACGTCGTGTTTAAATAGCGAATATTTCCACCAATCCCCGCAAACGTATTCGCCATAGATGCGTAATACCCTTCCGTTGGAAAAACAGAGCTATCCCGTTTATCGTAGAA
The DNA here is from genome assembly GCA_051657225.1 of Alphaproteobacteria bacterium. GTDB lineage: Bacteria > Pseudomonadota > Alphaproteobacteria > Holosporales > JBOFFI01 > JBOFFI01. The sequence goes on along the minus strand of JBOFKH010000098.1, from coordinate 389 downwards.
TAACACATGCTCCAGAGAAGATAGGGTAAACGAACCCGCAAGCGCCCTCACATAAGATGATGCGTTCGGATCTATGCCGCCGATACGTTCTGATTGAACGCGGTAGGTCCAGCTTTGCCCCAAAGATTCTGAAATTTCATAACCGGTGTGAAGCGCAAGACCTGTTGCACGTTGACTATACCCACCCGACATGGTTTTTTTTGTATCTTGTTTGGTGCTTGTCCGATAAACATCAAAGCCCGCGGCAAGGCGCCTATCTAAGAAATAAGGCTCTGTGAAACCGATTAAAAATTCTCGGCGCCGCTTTGCAAGAAAGACGTTAGAGCGCAGCTCTTGACCTTTTCCAAGAAAATTACGTTCCTTGAAACGCACTTCTCCCAACACACCAT
>JBOFKH010000097.1:0-8473 GCA_051657225.1 Alphaproteobacteria bacterium | reverse complement strand
GACACGTGTATGTATTAGGTAGACGCATCATTTTCAAATCCGAGGCTTTTTTGTGATATTATCAGACGTCAGCTTCTAAAGCGTCCTTAAAGAAAAGAAGCACTTTTCGAACCCCAAAAAGAAGCAAGCCACAAATGGCACATAAAAGAAACCAAGGCTTAAATGTTAAAAAATTTTCCCATAAAATCATAGAAAATTTATAAACAGGACCTTTTCGAAAAAATATTTCAGAAAATTTTCTCCCCGCTGTGTTGAGCACTTTTAAAGCATGGATAAGAAGATTGTCTAATTTTGAAGAAATTATTTTTTGTTCTTCTGGTGTTTCAAAAGATTTAGAAATTGGATTTTTTGAAGCTCCGTCCCTTAAGGAAGACATGCTATCCAAGCTTGCGAGCTTGTCTTCAAAACCAGGCGATGGAGCTGCTTTTTCAGATCCCCCGCGCAATTCTGGCAATGAGGGCGTCCGCGCTGTCGTTGAAGAAACCTTGTGTTGAGCGTTCTTTATGGGCCCCCGAAATACATTAAAACGAGGGCTTGTTTTCATGAAAGGGCGTCCTGACCCGCGAGGGGAAGGTTGTGTATGAGAGGTGCGAGACATAGCTCGTCTTGGTAAATGGGCAAGCGGTTTTCCGCTCACAAGCTCTTCTCCCATCGCGTGTGGAAATTCTTGAAAAAATTCAGAATCCTCAAACAAAAGAGAAATAAAATGTCGTAGCTTGAACGGACGAAATATATGCTTTACAATAGGTTCTGCTGGTATCATTTGTTCTGGAGGCCTCAAATTACTTTCTTCTTGGTCTTCCTCTGCTTCAGAACAAGGCTCAGACGCATAGTCTGACCAGCTCAAAATTTCAGCATGCTCATCATCACTCCAAACTGAAGAAAATGAAGAAGTTCTAGATCTTTCTGAATCGCTTCCGCTTCCTATGCCAGAATCATTAGCACTTTCAAAGCCGGAATCATTTCGCTTTCTTTTTTCAATTGGAGAGACAATTTGAACGTCTTCTATTTTTATTTCTTTTGGTACAATATTCATACAATTTATATCTGCGTAATAGATTGTTCCTTTGTCGCAAAACTCTCTTACCTCAATATGAAGCAGTCCTTTTTTATACGTTTTGATAATGCCTTCGTTTGTTAAGGTTGAAACCCCAAAAACAGATAAATTAGATTTGCTATGAATGCCACCACTTTTCATGTTTAACAAAGAATTACCATTCATAAGGATGCTTAAATTTTCTTTTAAGCTTTCAATTTGGCCGTAATTTTTCAAATCACAATTTTTCAAATCACCTCTTTCAATGCGCAATTCTTGAATTTTTACAGCTGCTCTATTAGTAGCCTCTTTTGCTTTTACTGTAAGAGAACGTGCCTTTAAATGCGTTTCGTTTGCCAAAATAAATTTTGAGAAGGGAGCTATAATTTCTAAATCACTCTGGGGCATTTGAAGCTTGATTAATTCCAATTCATGGTTTGGCTTCAATAAAAAGCTAACTCCCTCACCATACTTAATAGAAATAATTTCTTCTAAACCAGGTTCGTGTGAGACTGAAGAAAATACGCACGTTTTGCTTTTTTCTGCTTTTAAATTCGAAAAATGTCCTTCTTTTAGCTCAACAGAAGCCTGCCCAAGTATTTTTTTTTTGTATGCTGAGCGGTCTTCTAAAGTTATGGAAATTTCTGCTTCTTTAGATTCAATGACACATGCAACACGGCTGGAAGGTTTGGGAGCAGCATATCCAACCTCTCCCACAAACCAAAGCTGGCTAAAAACAAGCAATAACCTAAGTGATTTGCTTAAGACAAGCATACACGTTACCCCGATTCACATGCTGCTTGCGCCCCCTCAGCAATAAAAAATAGCCTGCTCTTGTTATCTCTGAAGCCATCTTTTGATGAATTTTCAATGTGTTATTATTTTCTTGAAAAGGCAATAAGTTTTTGATTTTTTAGATTTTAGAGGTGCTATAGAAAGCTATTTTTGGGTTCGGTTGGCTAACGCCAAGTATACAATGCAGCTTGCCAAGGCAAGGGAAAACACACATAAAGAAGGCGAAAAAATGGAATCTACATAAACTTCTCCTGCAACATACACGGCAAGGGCCGCAAAAAACATTTCTAAAGCTCCCAAAAAAGCAGCAGAAGCTCCACCTATCTCTGGGAAAATTTCCATAGCCTGGGTTGATGTGTTGGGGTAGACAACGCCCATCCCTGCAGAGTAAAAAGAGACCATGCAAGTCAAAATTAAGGGAGACGTAGGAAAAACGAGGGCAGCTATACATAAAGAAAAAGCCCCTCCTAAAGAAAGAAAAAGCCCAATCCCAATACGCTGATTAATATTAAAAATTTTAACCAAATGTTTGTTGAGAAAAATGCCTAACATGTAAGAAATTAATAAAAGCATTTGATAATAACCGTATACATCCATGGACATACCCAATACTTTCATAAAAAAGAAGGGTGTTGTTGAGATGTAGGCCCAAATGCCCCCAAAAGTAAGGGCTGAAATCAGAGAATACCCGAGAAATGGAAAGCTCTTCCCAAGAATTGCATAATTCTGTCCTGCTGTTTTTAAATTAAAGCGTTGACGCTTTGAAACCGGGAGCGTTTCTGGTAGATAAAAAAACAAAAGTCCAAAGACGCTCAAAGCACAAGCCCCAAGGAGATAAAAATTTGCCTGCCATCCCAGGTAGTGGCCAATATATCCTCCTAAAATAGGAGCGGCACCTGGTGCCAATGAAATCACCATCCCAATGGTCGCCATAATTTTTACGCTCTCTTCTTTTTTGTAGATGTCTTTAATGATGGCAAGGCCCAAAACCCAAGCAACACCTCCACCTAGCCCCTGCAGAAAGCGAAACGCAATCAACCACTGTATAGATTGGGCAATGGCGCATAAAAAGGAAAATAGCGCAAAAATCCCAAGCCCAATGATCAAAATCCACCGTCGACCTACTGCATCTGAAAGGGGGCCGTAAATGGGACCTGAAAGACAAAAGGAAAGCAAGTAACAGCTTACTGTTAAGGCAACTGCTTCTTCTGAAGTTTGGAAATACTGTGTCAACCAGGGCATCGTCGGGATATAAATATCCGTTGCGACATCCACGACCCCGAGGGAAACAATCAACAGCACAGGAATCAGAGCAAATTTTTCAAACTGCATGTAATATTTTAATAACCAAAATTTATTTTACTTTGGCCGCATTAATAGGGAACTGCTACCAAATTTGCTTCAAACCAAAAGGCACTCGGCAATTAGCCTTGGATTATACCATAGAGATTTTTATAGCAGTAGTTATTTTTTAAATTCTGAAAGTTACCGAATTGTAAATCGTCTTAAGCATTTACCCTTTTTTAAGGAAGATCGATGTAAGCAAGAAGGAAGGCATAAGACAAAAGGACTTGATTATGAAGCAGGATAGCTCCCTTGATCGGATGGTTTCATACTATCAAAAGGAAATGCAATATCTGTTGCACAGCGGAAGGCAGTTTGGGGCCCAATACCCCAAGGTGGCGCGTTACCTTGATTTGCATCAAACAGGATCAGATGACCCCCATGTGCAAAGGCTTCTGGAGTCTTTCGCTTTTTTAACAGGCCGGCTGCAATCTGAAATAGATGACCGTTTTTCCTCCTTTACGAGCTCTCTTTTAGACACGCTTTATCCCCAGTTCACACAGCCTATTCCTTCTTCAACTATTGTGCAGATGAATCCCACGCCTCAGATGGGTCAGCAGCTTTCAGGAAGCTTAGTTCCAAAAGGCACGCAGCTTGTTGCAACAGCAGAAGAAGGGCAGATCTGTCGCTTCCAAAGCACGATGGACTTAACGCTTTTTCCACTAGAAATTCAGGATTTTTCATGCATACGTTCCCAGCTGTGCGATATCCCCGTTGCGCATTTGAGATCTCCCTGGGTGTTGCGCCTTCGCGTCCGGTCGTTTTCCGGGGATCTTAGCGCTTTTACCATCCCAAAACTTTGTTTTCATATTTCAGGAGACACGCTAACACGACATCGCATTTTGGAATGGCTATTTACCTATGATCCACAAGGCAATACCCCTGTTTTTATACAGCCAGAAGGGTCTTCGACAGCCTCGCTGCTTCCCCTTGATGCCCTCAAGCCCGTTGGCTTTGAGGAGCAAGAATCTCTTCTTCCTTTCCCCGTTCAAACCCATCAAGCTTATAGGCTTTTGCTCGAATATTTTGCTTTTCCACAAAAATTTCTTTTTTTTGAAATTAACCATCTACCAAAGCTTCAAGGAAAATTTTTTGATATCCTCATCCCTTTAGGAGAGAATGCCCAAACAGAACGTTTTTCCTTATCTAGGCAGCACATCCAATTAAATTGCGTGCCGGCAGTTAACTTGTTTTTTAAAACATCAGAGCCCATTCGTCTCAATCACCGTCAGGTAGAATACAAGCTCGTAGGTGACCAACGACAAGAATCAATCACAGAAGTGCATTCAATTTTGAAAGTCTCTTCTTCTGCGGACCAAAGTGCTTCTATCCAAACCTACGCACCTTACTTCTCTTTTAACCACGATGTTCAAGCGCTAGACGCCCCCTGTTTTTGGGTAGCGCGCCGAGAAAATTCAACCCTTGCGGAGCGCCCAGGGACCGATGTTTTTCTCTCTTTTGTTGATTATCACTTGAACCCTTCCCTTCCGCCGAACCAAACCGTTTACGCTCATACGCTTTGCACAAACCGTAACCTGGCAGAATCTGTTCCGGCAGGTGCACAGCTCCAACCTCTTGGAAACCTGACAGGGGTTGTTGCTAAAACCTTAGAGCGTCCCACGCCTGAGATTATACCAAACCTTGATGGGGAAACCCAATGGCGCCTGATCAGCCATCTGTCCATCAACCATGTGGGGATCTGCTCTTCAACCCAAAGCATTGAACCTTTGAAAGAATTATTGCGGCTTTACAGCTTTATGGAATATAGCAACAAGCAAAGTGAGGCAGAAGCTCTCATGGCGCTATCTTATCAAAAGGGAATGGGGCGCTTTGGGCAGGATGCGTGGCGGGGCTTTGCGCCTAAATTATCTATTCGCCTTGTCGTGGATGAGTCTCGCCCCAATACTCACGGCCTCTTCCTTTTAAGCATTGTCTTAGATGAACTGTTCAGGCTTTCTGCTAATTTTAACACGCTTATTGAAACCACGTTAGTTAGTCATCAACGTCAAGAGGTATGGAAAAAATGGCCCTCCCGGATCGCGACACAACCCTCTCTTTAGAAGAGCAGCTCCATCAAAAACCCTATGAATTTGAGTTTGCCCAAGCGATCCGTTTGTTGCAGATCTTGAACCCTATCAAAATTTCTTTGGGGCAAGGCTATCATCCAGAAAAAGAAGCAGTCAGGCTTAAAGCAAGGGTGTTTCTCTCGGCTCCTCCGAGCGATCTATTCCAGATTAAGCCTTCAAACCTTTTGCCTCTGGGCTCTAGTTCCCCAACAGAGCCTCTGGCGGCTAGAAATACTTCTACAGAAGTACACGTTAATTTTTTAGGTATCGCTGGAATCCAAGGGCCTCTGCCTTTGCCCTATACAGAGCTGTTACTTGAAAGATTGCGTCAAAAAGACACTGTTTTTCGAGATTTTTTGGATATCTTTAATCACCGACTTTTATCCCTCTTCTATCGGATTCAGCAAAAGTTTTCTCCAGCGCTGAACGCTAGTTTACCCCACGAAACACCCCAAGGAAAAAATTTACAAGCCCTGGTGGGTTGGACAGATGGGCTGTCTCCTTTTTTCTTAAGACATATGCTTTTTTATTCGTCCCTTTTCTGGCAAAAACCCCGAAATCCCTCAGGGTTGCGAGCCATTTTGCAACACCTTTTCCAAATTCCAGTTCAAATTCTGTCTTGCCAAGGCGCCTGGATACCCCTGGGAAAAGAAGACTGTACCTATCTAGGTAATTCTCTGCAGGGAATAGGGCTTGGGAAAGGGGCGGTCCTAGGCAAACGTGTTTGGTGTCAAAGCCAGGGCATTGTGGTGCGTTTTGCATTTGAAGACCTTGAATTATTTCGAAAATTTCTGCCATGTGGCGAATATTTTTTTAGGGTCCAAAGCCTCATTTCGTATTATGCGGGGCCTGGTGTTTCTTTTAAAATTTCTCTGGGGCTTAAGCACAAACCCATCAGTTGGATTCGAAAAGGGGACCCCATGTTTCTTGGATGGACAAGCTGGCTTGGGTATAAGAAAAGAGGTCCATCCCACGATCTTCTCTCCCATCAGGTGATACTTTCCGTTTAAGGCTTTTCTTCATACTTTTTAAGTAAACTGATTTGACAAATGGTTGAGGTTAAAGGAGGGGGATCATGTTAAAGGGAAAACGTGTTGTTGTAACTGGTTCAAGCAGCGGGGTTGGCTGGGGGATCGCTCAAGCCTTCGCAAAAGAAGGTTGCAGCGTCATGCTGCACGGCCTTGAAGAAGAACATCAAATGACGTCTTTGAAGCAGGAAATTGAGTCTCTGTCCAAGGGCAAAGCAGCCTACATGCAAGCAGATTTGAGCCAGTCTAAGGCTTGTAAAACGCTTATCCAAAAAACCATGGAGGTTTTTGGCGGTATAGACGTTGTGGTCAACAATGCTGGCATTCAGCACACAGAAGTGGTGGAAAAATTCCCTGAAGAAAAGTGGAATTTAATCCTCAATATTAATTTATCCGCTAGTTTTCATACGACCCAGGCTGCGCTTCCCTACATGTATAAACAAAAATGGGGGAGACTTATCCATATTGCATCAGCCCATGGTCACGTGGGATCTGTCCACAAATCTGCCTATGTTGCAGCTAAACACGGGCTCGTTGGATTTTCAAAAGTGGTGGCCCTGGAGGCCGCGGGAACTGGCGTTACCAGCAACACCATTTGCCCCGGTTGGGTTTTAACGCCTCTGGTGCAAAAACAAATTGAAGCTATGGCCAAGGAAAAAAATCTTTCCCTTGAAGCAGCAAAGAGCGCACTTCTTCTGGAAAAACAGCCCTCAGGAGAATTTGCAACTCCAGAAGCCTTAGGGGGGCTTACCGTGTTTTTAGCCTCAGAGCACGGCAACCAAGTGACGGGAGCGTCTTTCTTGATGGACGGGGGCTGGACAGCACGCTAGCCAAAACCCGGCGAAGCAAGACTTGGGATATTTATTTTTGGAGCGGGTGAAGGGAATCGAACCCTCGTCTGAAGCTTGGGAAGCTACTGCTCTACCACTGAGCTACACCCGCTTTAAAACCGTGAAATCCAGTTTGCAAAAGAAAACTAAAGCCAGGCCTATGCAATGTACTAAAATTTGTTTACGCTTTCAACTGCTAAAACATCAAAAAGGACGTACAGTTTGGATCAACGGGCTGCATTGCAAGACTTTATCGCTTGGCAGGAAGAGGTGGGGGTTGGGGACATCAAGCTTCTAGAACCATTATTATGGGAACAAATGCCCCAAAATCCATCCTCTGTTATATCAGGAGCAAAGCCAGCCGCTAAACCGATCCACTCACCTTCATCATCCCCTAAAGCCTCTGGAGACGTCGATTTGCAAAGCTGCGGCTCCCTTGAAGTTTTGCGTCAGGCGTTGGAATCTTTTGAGGGATGTGCGTTAAAGCAAACCGCAACCCAAACGGTGTTTTCGGATGGGTCTCCTCAACGTGCTAAAGTTATGTTGGTAGGTGAGGCGCCCGGCGCAGATGAGGATCGCCTGGGCAAGCCATTTGTTGGGCTCAGTGGCCAGCTTCTGGACAAGATGTTTCGCGCCATCGGGCTTAGCCGACAAGATAATCTTTATATCAGCAACATCGTGCCCTGGCGTCCACCAGGAAATCGCCAGCCAACGTCGGGAGAAATTGCGGTTTGCCTTCCTTTTATTGAGCGTCACATCAGTTTGGTGAACCCGCCTTTTTTGGTGGCGTTAGGTGGGACTGCTTGTAAAGCTTTTTTGCAAAAAACGGAAGGTATCACCAAGCTGCGGGGAAGATGGTTTCCCTACCAAAATCCCTACCTGGATAAGCCTATCCCCCTGTTGGTGACCTATCACCCAGCTTACTTGCTTCGGTCTCCAGGGCAAAAAAAAGAGGTATGGAAAGACCTTCTAACCCTCCAAGATGCTCTGCGGAATCAAGCTGTTTCTTGATCACGTGTAAAATGTGCTTCCAATCTGTTTCAAATCCGCGTACCCTTCAAGTCCGAAAAATTGGGAGGGGTTTGGGGCTTACGCTGGCTTCATAGACCGCTTAAACGCATAAGGAGTTTGAAACATCTCATGGAAGTAAAAGCCTATGATATCATCATTCTGGGGGGAGGACCTGGCGGCTATGTCGCTGCTGTTCGGGCGGCTCAATTAGGGATTCGGCCCCTTGTGGTGGAGCGGGAACACCTGGGTGGTATTTGCTTAAATTGGGGTTGTATACCTACCAAAGCGTTGCTTCGAACTGCGGAGGTTTATCGCTTGATGCAACACCTCAAAGCATTCGGCCTGTCTGCAGAGCGCATCTCG
>JBOFKH010000096.1:0-1235 GCA_051657225.1 Alphaproteobacteria bacterium | reverse complement strand
TTGATTACCAGATGTTTTAGTGCCGATGACAGCGCATTTATTATTGATGAAACTCCAATTCTTTTTGAATTTGAAGCAATTTCTCAAATCATCGGCAGATTGTGTGCAAACGGATTGAAATTTGGTTGTCGAGTTGTTATTTCTGGTCAAACTGCTGACGCCATTACGCAATCAAAAGCTGGCTCGAAAATTATGCAAACGATTACCACAAAGATGGTGGGGCGAATTCTGAAGGAAGGTGTACCAAGCTTTACGAAAATTGGATTTCGAGAAGACCTTGTTAACCGATACCTTTCCCGCGAGCCAAATCCAAAAACACGGATGTCTGAATGGTTACTTATGCGAAACAATGTTCTTGTCGAGACTCGTTACAAGCCAAGCGATTTACTACTCGCTCTGGTTGCTAATAACCAGGATGAGCAGGCTGCAAGGACTCGTATTATGAGCCAGTATGATGATCCGTTGCAAGGTATTTTGGCTTTTGCACCCTTGTACTGCTATGCACTAAGCAACAATATTCCAATGGATGAAATTGGTGTAACTCTTCTTCCAGATCAAAGTAAAGGAGTAATCGCTTCGTGAAAAAACTAGAATTACCAAAAAAAATAAAAAAAAGAACGATCGCCATTGTACTTTCAATCCCCTTGGCAATTGGCTCTCCGGTTGCTGCTAGAGCCTTAGACCTGGGCTTTTTGAATGATGTTTTAGGAGTTGTTGATCAATTCTTTGGAATTGATTCTGGACAATTCCTGGATGATGCGATTGCGATTGTTGACCAATTCTCCAATTTCAATATTGGCAACTTTGACCTTAATGCCGTATTGGGTGAGATATTGAATGGACTTGGCGGCGGTGACGTTTTAGGCGATTTGGGGTTACCAGATCCGAATGACCTTGGCTCAACTGTGGCTGACAATAATGAGCAAAATGAAAACCTTGGAATCTTTGATGAGGTTACTTATCCAGAACAAGGCATGGTTCAACACGCTCGGCAAGATAACCTAAATTCTGCTCAAGTTCAGGCCTATGTTGCTGGCGTTCTTTCAAAAGAAGGTCAAGCCCAAGCTGCTGAAAAGCTTAAAATTTCTGGCTCCTATGCTGCCTCTGCTCAGGGGGGGTTGGTTGAAACGGTTAAACAGTCTCAACAGGCTGCGATAGATGCTCAGGAAGCAGAAGATCAAGCTCTTGCAGCAAGAGAAGAGGCCCTTGCAGCGCAAGAAGACACAGAATCGCAG
>JBOFKH010000095.1:0-4196 GCA_051657225.1 Alphaproteobacteria bacterium | reverse complement strand
TGGTTTCACCCACCCTTCCTTGAGAAGGAATTGGCAAAAAGAGGAAGGCTCCCGCTTTAAAAGGTCTTTGGCATAAAAGCTATCCCAAAAAGAAGCAATATTATCTAAAGCAACCTTTTTTTTCCAAGGGACTTGGAGCGCTTCAGCGACTTTATCGCTCAAAGGATTTCCTGGAAGCGCTGGTTTTCTATCCTCTTCGGTCAGGGTCCATTTATAAAATTCTGTAGCTTTTGGAGGCAAATGGGTATGGGTTCGAGCTCCTATTTTATGCCAATCAACCCCATAACCACGCTCTAAATAAGCCTCTGCACCCAAAGGACCCCACAACGATAAGGGACCAAAGGCATAACGCTTCTTGGCCTCTACCTCGCTTTTGTAGTACCAATGGTTGGGGAACATTTTCTTCAGGGGTGGACTAGCGCAAAGAACAAACTTATCTCCTTGAAGTTCATACGGAAAAAGATCAATGGCTAATTGGACCAACGTCTTTCTAGGGCCTTTTTGTAGGGTGACTGTTTTGAATAAGGCAAAATTGGGACGCTCCCTGCTTTCGTTGGATGTGTACCCTAGTTTTTTAAACTGAGGCAGCATAGCAATCAGAGCTGGACTGTCTTTCATAAAAAACAAAAAATCTAAATTATCATCCCAAGGAATAAAGCCTTTGTGACGAACAGCACCAAGAAGACTGCCAAATGTTAATCTGTATTCAAGGTTATTCATCTCAAAAACTTCGCTTACATCTTTTATTGCTTGGTAAACTGATTGGATAATTGCAGGATCTGTATAAATTGATTTTTTGATTTGCTGGACTTCTTCTGTTGGATAGCCATCCAAGTCTTTTAATATTTTATTTCCAGTGGCAAAAGCCATTGAAACCGTTCCCAGCATGATCCACAAAGCGTTCTTTATTTTTATCATTTTAAAAATTCCATTGGACATAAAATTATGTCTAAAATGAAGCGAAAAGATTAAAAGAAGCTTATGCAAAAAATGGGAGGGTGTTTTTTAACCATAAAAAATCAAAATTCATCTTTTTTAAATTTCTTTTCCTGTGGTATCTCTGGGATACTACATTCGAATATCAGATGAAGGCCCTTGAGAGATGAACGCCCCTGGCTATTACCGCGACCCAACCGTTTTTGAAGACCAACTTGCTTTTGTGTGTGAGCAGGATGTTTGGATAGCTCCCTTGAGAGGAGGTGTTGCGCGGCGGCTAACGTTGGGCGCAGGCCTTTCTCGCTTTCCTTGTTTTTCCCCCAAGGGTGATTGGATTGCCTTCACGGGAACGGAGGAAGGTTGTGAAGAGGTTTACGTCATTCCCAGCCAGGGGGGTGCCCCCAAACGCTTAACGTTTTTGGGAGGAAGCAGTTGCCAAGTGGTGGGGTGGAACGATGCCCAGGAGGTGCTTTTTGCAGCAAGCGCTGGGTCTCCTTTTCAGCAGCGCCATATCTATAAGCTTCACCTTTCAGGAGGGCAACCTCAGAAACTTGCCGTGGGACCTGCGAATTTCTATCAGCCGGCGCAGGAAGGCTCACCAGGGGCGGTCTTACAACGCCACGGATATGGGTATGCTTCATGGAAACGGTACCGAGGCGGAACAGCGGGTGAGGTCTGGATTGATCGCGAAGGAGAAGGAGCTTTCAAAAAGCTTTTAAACCTTGAGGGAAATGTGCTTCGGCCTTTCTGGCTGAAGGATAGGATCTATTTCCTCTCAGACCATGAAAGCCACGGCAACGTGTATAGTTGCGCCTTAGGGGGTGAGGACATCGTGCGCCACACCCACCACGAAGGTTTCTATGCCCGCAGCCTGCAGACCGACGGCCGCCACCTAGTTTATAGCGCGGGAGGGACGCTGTGCTCTTATGATCTTCAGGAACAAAAGGGCGCATCCATTGAACTGCAGCATTTTAGCCCAAAGCCTTTCACCCAGCGAGCGTTTGCCTGCCCCCAAGAGCATTTAACCAGCTTTGCGCTGAACCCAGAGGGCAACTACCTCTCTCTCACAACCCGGGGCAGGCTTTTTAGGGCCAGCGCCCATAAAGGACCTGTTTTTCAGCACGGGGAGCGAGACGGTGTACGTTACCGTTTGGCTTGCTGGCTTCACAAGGGTAACCGCATCATGGTGGTTCGAGATAACGGCTTAGAAGAAGTGCTGGAAGTTTATGATGAAACAGGCTTGAACCCCTTACAAACTTTCAAGGGATTTGACTGGGGGCGCATCCTGGAGATGCAAGCTTCCCCTCAGACGGATGCGGTGCTGCTGACGAACCATCGCCATGAGCTGTGCCACTTTGATATGGAAGCCAAAACACTTCAGGTGATTGACAGAAGCCCTTGTGGAGAAATCCAAGGCTTTGCTTGGTCCCCCGATGGTGCCTGGGTTGCCTATGGGGTGCACGTGACCCACAAGATCAGCGTGATCCGCTTGCGTCATATCCAAGAAGGGACAACGGTTGACCTCACAAGCCCCCTAGGCCTTGACATAGAGCCTTCCTTCGACCCTGAAGGGAAATACCTCTATTTCCTCTCAAGCAGAACCTTCACCCCCACGTGGGACGCTCTAACCTTTGATTTAGGTTTTTCCAAAGCAGTCAAGCCCTACTTGGTGACGCTCCAGAAAGAAACAGCTTCTCCCTTTGTTCCCCCTCTGGTTGAGGCGGAAGACCCAGAGCGAGAAGATAAACAGGAGGAGCGGGAAGAAGGCGCAGCCGAGACCAAAGCCCCAAAAGCTCTTGCGGTTGATTTGGAAGGGATCCAACAACGGCTCTTGGAATTTCCGGTGTCAGAAGGGCGCTATACCCAAGTTGAAGGCCTGCCTAAAGGCAAAGTGCTTTTTGTGGACTTCTCTGGACCTTCCCAAGATCATGAAGAAGATGAAGATGAAGAACATGAAAAATCATCCCACAGTGCAGGCAAGCTGAGCCTCTATGATTTCAACACCCTCAAGCACGAAACCCTTGTGACAGATGTTCTGCATTTTAGTCTTTCAGAAAACAAGCAACATTTAGTCTATTGCACAGACAAGCGCTTGCGGATGTTAAAAGCTGGGGAAAAACCAGAAGAAGCGGACACGTCTTACAAAGCTGGCGGGTGGTTTGATTGGGCACGACTACGCTTATCCATTTCCCCACCCCAAGAGTGGTCCCACATGTTTGATGAAGCTTGGCGCCTGCAAAAAGAGCTTTTTTGGACGAAGACCATGTCCCATGTGGACTGGGATGATGTTTATCAACGCTATCGCCCCCTGGTGGAAGCCGTTGCAACCCAAGAAGAGCTCATCGACCTCATCGCCGACATGCAAGGAGAATTGGGAAGCTCCCATGCCTATGTATGGGCACCTCACCCTGCGACAGGCCCGTCCTACACACTAGGGCAGCTGGGGGCAACGTTTGCTTTTGATCCCACGGTTCAAGCTTATCGTATTGTAAGCTTCACCCGAGGGGACCTTTGGAGCACTGCCCATGGATCCCCCCTTCTTAAGCCAGGCATAAACCTGAAAGAAGGAGACCTGATCTGGGCCATCGCTGGCCAAGGGCTTTCTGCCAGCAATCCCCCCGAGAAGGTGTTGGTGTGCCAAGCCAATCACCTGGTTCCCCTGTGGGTAAGTGACGGAGATGGGCACAACAAGCGCATGGTCTATGTGTCGCCACTGCCGTCTATCGAAGCGCTTTCCTATCGGGATTGGGTTGAGGCAAATCGGCGTTATGTCCACGAAAAGACCCAAGAGCAGGTTGGGTACCTCCACATCCCTGATATGTCAACTCAAGGATTTGCTGAATTCCACCGGGGTTATTTAGCAGAGCACCACCGAGATGGCCTGATTGTAGATGTGCGCTTTAACCGAGGTGGCGTCATTTCCAGTTTGCTTCTCGAGAAATTAGCGCGCAAGCGGTTGGGCTTTGACCAAACTCGCTGGATGGGGAAGGTGTTCTACCCAATAGAATCCCCCGCAGGCCCCATGGTTGCGCTGTGCAACGAATATACAGCCTCCGACGGAGACATGTTCAGCCACAGTTTCAAGAAAATGGGGCTCGGCCCCCTCATCGGTAAGCGCACCTGGGGAGGGGTGATTGGCATTTTCCCCAGGCACCCCTTGCTGGATGGCAGCATGACCACCCAACCTGAATATGCCTTTTGGTTTCACGATGTGGGCTGGTCCATTGAAAATTATGGTGCTGAGCCTGACATTGTGGTAG
>JBOFKH010000094.1:0-1399 GCA_051657225.1 Alphaproteobacteria bacterium | reverse complement strand
TAGACGCTGCAAACCACCACAAGGAGTGATTCATCATTCGGATAGGGGTTCACAGTACTGTAGCGATACTTATCAAAGGCTTTTGAAACAACATGGTTTTATCTGCTCAATGAGTGGTAAGGGCAATTGCTATGATAAGGATCGCGAGCGAAATAACTTCCTATTTTCGGAATAGCCTATAAAATCAGCAACTCATATCAATTAGCACATAAAATGGACTTTCATGAAAAGGTTTTACGGACGCGGTGTGGAAGAAGGAATGATCATTTTTTACGATAGTTTGTCTGAGAAGGATAGACGTCGTTATGCTGCTATTGAAGTTCAAAAACTGCCTTATGGTGGTCAAAAATACATTACCAAGCTTTTAGGTTGTGATGAGAAAACAATCCAGCAAGGCTTGCGGGATCTAGCGAATAAAGATGAATTAAAAAAAAGCGGATAAGGGATTCTGGCGGTGGCCGACTTTCAAAGGTCAGCAAGGATAGCAGCATTGAAGATGCTTTTTTACTGATATTAAAAGATCATACGGCTGGTAATCCACAAAAAGAAAATATGCTTTGGACTGATTTAAGTTGTACAGAAATAATGGACAAGCTGAAAGATAAAGGGTTCGCTGTTGGCCGACGAATCGTCAAAAAATTACTTTACAAGCATCACTTTAAAAAACGTAAAATTCAACGGCGTCGTACTATTAAAGTGGTTGAAAATCGCAATGACCAGTTTGAAAAAATTGCTCAACTCAAACAGGAGTACATGCTAACTGACAATCCTATCGTCAGCATTGATGCAAAGAAACGCGAGTTGATAGGCTCTCTATATAGAGCTGGTGAGGTGTATAGTAAAGAGGAAATAGCGTCTTACGATCATGATTTCCCTCATCTGGCGACGGGCGTTGCTATCCCACACGGCATTTTTGATTTGAAGAAAAACACAGCTCACATTAATATAGGAACAAGCCATGAGACAAGTGAGTTTGCTTGTGATTCATTGAAACAATGGTGGGCTGAAAAAGGACAAATAGATTATCCCAATGCAACATCTATTCTAATGCTAATGGATGGCGGAGGTAGCAACTCCAGTCGACGTTATGTATTCAAAGAGGGTCTTCAAAATCTGGTCAATGAAATTGGTGTGGAAATTCGTATCGCTCATTATCCACCATATACCTCAAAATGGAACCCCATTGAGCATCGCGTCTTTCCTCATGTCACACGGGCAATGCAAGGGGTGATTTTAAATGACCACAAAATGGTTAAGCAATTGATTGAGAAAACGCAAACTAAAACTGGGCTGAATGTAAGTGTGAGTATCATCGATAAGGTGTATGAGCTAGGGAAAAAAGCAACTAAGAGTTTCAAGGAGTCTATGAAAATTGAATTTGATGAGGTTTTGGCTCGAT
>JBOFKH010000093.1:0-7431 GCA_051657225.1 Alphaproteobacteria bacterium | reverse complement strand
CCCTTGGCCTCTTGCTGTCCGCTCCACAAAATACACAAAAGTAATACAAAAAATATCCTCATTAAAATCCTCCAAAAACTAAGTTAATCTTAAAAACAAAAACAAATATTAACTCAATATTAAAAATATTTTACTTATTTTTTCACTTTATATTAATTAATGTAATTTTTTCAAAATTCATCTACAAATAACCGGCGTTCGGTGGTACCTTTTCTCCCAAGATTCTTTAATGAAAAGCGTTCCCACGTGCACACTCACGCCGATTTAAAAGCGTCATTTTCTCCGTTGACTCCTGCGCAACAGCAAGCCATTGATCCATATGCCAACATTTGGCTGACGGCTTCTGCAGGGTCTGGAAAAACCAAGGTGTTGATCGACCGGCTCTTGGCGTTGATGCTGGAAGGGTGCAGCCCCCAACGCCTGCTGTGCCTCACGTTCACCAAGGCTGCCGCTGCAGAAATGGCCAATCGCCTTCACCAAAAACTCAGCGATTGGGCGGTGATGGATTCAGATGCCTTGGAGGCTTCTTTAAAGTTTTTCAAGAAAAACCCTTCTCCCCAAGACCGCGCCCGGGCGCGCCAGCTGTTAACCCTGTTTCTCGACACCCCAGGAGGGCTCAAGATCCAAACCCTCCACAGCTTTTGTCAATTTCTCTTGCACCAATTCCCCCTTGAGGCAGGGATCAACCCTTCTTTTTCCGTCTTGGAAGAGCGGCACGCCCAAGAACTCCTGGCCACAGCCCAAGATCGCGTGCTGGAGCTCGCCCACCAAGGCCACCAACCTGAACTCACCCAAGCTGTCACGCACCTGGCATCCTACCTTCATGAAAACAGGCTCACCCTCTTGCTTCAACAAGCGTTTTCAAAGCGCTTGAAGCTGCTCAAGCTGTTTCAGCAAAAGGATATCGAGGCTTTTTTACGAGAGAGCTTAGATCTCCCACCTTTCCAAACGTTGGAAAAAGCGTGGGGCACGCTTGTGGACCGTTCGCTGAAAAACCTGGCAGCGTTTCAACCTTTTTCGGCTTTTTTGGAGCAAGGCAAAGCCAAAGACCAGGTTTTTTGGCATAAGGCTAGCCTCTGGCGAGAAAGCCCCACCCGCGGCCATTATAAAGCCTATCGGACGCTTTTTTTCACGGCAACAGGAACGCCACGAAAACAGATTCTCTCCGTGTCTTTGTTAAGAAACAACCCCGCGTTAGACATGCTTTTGAACCAAGAGGTTGAAGCGATTGAGGCTTATGAGTTGCAACGCAAAACCCTGGGACTTTATCAAAACACCCAAGGGTTTTGGGTGGTCTTAAAGGAAGTCCAACGGGTCTATGAAACCCTCAAAAAACAAAAAGCCGTCTTGGACTATGATGATCTCATCCTCAAAACCCTGGAGCTTTTGAAGGGCAAGCGAGGCGGCTCTGGCTGGGTTTTATATAAACTTGATAAGGGGATTGACCATATCCTGGTGGATGAAGCCCAAGACACCAGCGAAGAACAATGGGACGTGCTGCGCCTTTTAACAGAAGAATTTTTCAGTCACCCAAGCCCAACGGAGCCACAAAGCCCTCGTACCCTCTTTGTGGTGGGGGACCCTAAACAATCTATCTATCGCTTTCAAGGGGCCTCGCCCCAGTCTTTTTTTGAGATGCAGCGCCATTTTCGTGATCAAGTGATGGCTAACAAAGGACGCTGGCATGATCTGCGCCTGGAAACTTCCTTTCGCTCTTCTCCCGCCATCTTAGAAGCCGTCGACCGTGTTTTTCAGCTGTCCCACCTCAAGGAAGGGATTTACGAAGATGCTCTGTCTCACCAAGCCTGCCTTGCGAAACAACACCAAGAAGGAAGGGTGGAGATTTGGCCTGCGACGCCCCTTCCGGACAGAGAAGAAAAGCAAGCGCCGTGGGAGCTCCCCCTCCACCCTCACCAAACCCTGCCCCCTTATGTTTATCTGGCAAAACAGCTGGCTTCCACCTTCGCTGAATGGTTTCAGCGGGGAGAACGACGCGCCTCAGGTGCGCTGCTTCGGCCCCAAGACATCTTGATTTTAGTTCGAAGACGAACCCTTTTTGTCGACAGCCTGGTGCGAGCCCTTAAGGAAAAAGGGATCCCTGTGGCGGGGGCCGATCGCCTCTTTTTTGCAGATCAGCTGGCCATCGCAGACCTCCTTAAACTGGTAGAATTTTTGCTGTTCACGGGAGATGAGCTAGCCCTGGCAACAGTCTTGAAAGGCCCCTTCATTGGCTTGAGCGAAGAAGCGCTGTTTGAGCTTGCCTGGGATCGTGGCACCCAAAACTTGTGGGAGCGCCTCAAAGAAAAGGCTTCCACCCACCCGCAGCTTTTCCAAGAAGCTTACGCTTTTTTGGCACTTCTTCAGGAAGAGATGAAAGTTTTTTTCTCACCTTACGGTTTTTACCAGCGCTTGCTGACGGTCCACGGGGGAAGACGAAAAATTTTAGAGCGCCTTGGCCCGGAAGCCCAAGATCCCATAGAAGAATTTTTGAACCTCGCCCTGGCTTATGAAAACATTCATCCCCCTTCCCTGCAAGGATTTTTGGCATGGTTAGCGCGGGCAAACGTCAACATCAAGCGAGATTTGGAACACGGCGCGCGGGATGAAGTTCGGATGATGACGATCCACGGATCAAAGGGGCTGCAAGCGCCGGTGGTGGTTTTAGCAGATACCTGCCAAGCCCCTTCTTCAACCCCATCCCCTCTTTTATGGGGAAAACACAAAGGGCGCGCGTTGATGCTGCTCTCCCCTGCTGCTGCTGAAGATGTTCCCCTCTCCAACACCTTTAAAGAGGAAGAAAGGTGCCTACAAGAACAAGAATATCACCGCTTGCTTTATGTCGCCATGACCCGAGCTGAAGAGAGGCTCTATCTCACAGGGTGGCAGCAATCTCAAAAAGCAGCTTTTGAACAGAGCTGGTATCCGCATTTGGAAGAGGCCTTGAACCAGCATCCCGACGCCTTTCCATTTCCATTTCAATCTAGCGAGATAGAATCTTGGGAAGGAGAAGGCCATCGCCTTCAAACAGGAGCGGCCTTGGAGGAAGATTTATCTAACCAAGCGCCTGTGCAGGCTACGCCTCTGGTCCAAACGCTGCCAGCGTGGGCCCACGCAGCGCCACCCCCTGAAGCATCCCCCACCTTTCTAGCTCCCTCATTGGGAAATAAGACAGCTCAACCAGACCTATTTGATGCCGAGAGATCAGACGAAGGCCAGGCCTTGCATCGTCTCTTGTCTATGGTTAAAAATCTCCCGCCAGAAGCACGCCTTCCTCGACTGGAAAAAGTCCTCACCGCGCACCCGCTTTTGAAAAAACGTTGGACCGAGCGGTTGAGGCAATTCGAAACGCTTTTGAAGAACCCCGAATGTGATTTTCTCTTCACACCCCAAACCCAAGTTGAGGTCCCCTTAACGGCGTGGATTGCTGGAAAACGCTTTGTGGGGCAAATCGACTATCTCTGGAAGGTTGAAAAACAAATCCGTATTGTTGACTTTAAAACAGGCCATCACGCTTCCCTTTCTGAAGTGCCCCCTCTTTACCTTCAGCAGCTTGAAACATACGCAGAGGGTGTCTTACAAATCTACCCAGAAAGTCACATTATCTGCGGTTTATTGTGGCTTCAAACGGGAGAAATTCAATGGATTTATTAAAGAAAAAAATAGTCTATTTTCCTTGTACCAAATAGGTTTTTTTACAAGGGAGGACTTGGTCAAGTGGGCACTTATAGAGACATGCAATCGCCGTTGCTTGTGTTTTGCATGAATGATCACTGCAGTAATATCCGCACGTTCTTTTTCCCCAAACGAACTTTGTAGAGACAGGAATATGTACATTTCCCATTAATGTGGCTACCCATGACGCTTGATCATCTTTTTGCTCTGGTGTTAAATTCTCGCCTTCATGAAACATCCTAAATCCAAATTTTTGTGAAGGGCCTTTGGGAATAGGGAACCCACTTTCAGTGACTTTAAAAGCTTCATTGTCATAACTTAAGTTAGGTTCTTTGTTTCCTCCTTCAAAAGGGTTTTTGAGAAGAATGTTAATGCTTACTTGTGGTTCTGGCGCAGGTGATTTTTTCCTCCCAGAGCCATCAATAGGGGTGCCCATAGGCTTGACGCGCACTGTTGCAAGATCAGGATGATAATAAATAAAGATGGGAACTGCATTCTCGCTATCTTTGTCTTTTGTAATTCCTCCATCACGGCTTGCATATTCACCGACAGATACTCCAGGTGGAATAATAGCATCTTGAATAAACTTAAATCCTCTTGTTTCAATGAGCATGTCGTGGATTTCTTCGGGAGTTTTTCCTCTAAGAGTGATTCCTTTGATTGATGCTCCTCTTTTTCCAGATTCAAAGTCTGTAAGAGCTTGTTTAAACTGTGTGCCAGCCTCAGAATTGAGAAATTTCTTATCCCAAGCACTATCTTGATCAGCGTAGGGGAGTTCAAGAGCCTTGAGACCCGCTTTCTGTCCAGCGTTCATTTTGACATTGGGTAAAATCGGCTTGACCAAATCTGATGGGGTATAACGCCCCGGGTATTGATTTGAGACCATTTTGCTGGCCGCATGCTCAATTGCCCCCATTGTTTGGTTGGTGAGAAGAACACTCAATAATGCAGCAAGATAAGTGGATTTTATGAAATTAGAATAAAAAATGATAAAAATCCCTAAATATTGAATCTCACACTCATTTATTTTATTTATTATTTATTAATTTCTCCTTAATGATAAGAAAAAACTCTTAGAATAAAATGCTATAGCAAAAACCCTGTGTGCCCTTACTTTTAGAAAAACAAGCTTCTTCTCTTTCCCAAGCAGCATAAACATGAGACCTTTTTCGAAACCGCTTTTGAGGTGAATTGAGGAGCAGGAAACAAAGGCCTAGCACAAGAATTCCCTAAAAATAGAGATCCTAGCAACAAACCCATCAATCCCTTTCAAAAGAAGTGCTTAGAATTGAAACAAAAATCTCCGTATACGCAAAAAGCAGGTGAGTACAGTAACCCACCTGCAGCATTGCACAACTCTTAAAAAAGCAACAAGCTTTCTTATTTTTTCCTAAAAAAGTCCACGGCTATCACGTTATTTTTCTTATTTTCTTCTTCCTGAAATGCATCCTCAACAGGCAACATTTTTAAAGGCTCATCAGCCGCAGGAGGAGGCGTAAATTGTAGCCCAAATTTGACGCCAGGATCCATGAAGGAAAGCAGGGCATCAAAAGGAACACAAACGTTATAAGGAACTTCTTGAAAATTGAGAATAACTTTAAAAGACGTATCTTGAACCTGAAGGTCCCAAAACTGATGCTGAAGAACAATCGTCACTTCTTCTGGGCTGGAGTCTTTCAAAAAATCAGGGATATCAACACCTGGATAATTTGTTGCAAACGAAATGTAAAAATAATGGGGAGGCTTTAAGCCATCCCGCTGGGTCTCTTTTAAAATTCTGCGGACGGCAGAACGCAAAGCATCTTGAACGACTTGCTCATAATCCATCTACTTGCCCATTCTCCTGAAATTACACAACCAAAAACCACCTCATCAAAGGGGGCTTCTGTTGCCCGGCGCCCCCCAAACCGCGTCTTTTTATGGCTTACGCAGCGACCGCAGTGGCAGCTTGGAAACCATTGTCGTTAACGGAATTACCGTTAGCAACAGACTTAAATGCGTTAAATTTGGCATTTATATAAAAAGCCCGATAACGGTGGTACAATGCCGAACGAAAGCTATACCTTTACCACGCCCGTCGATCCTAATTCGCCCCCACCTGAACCTACAAAAAATTATAAGCACAGGTGGAGGCGCCGGGTTCCGCCCCCGGGTCCGAAACGTTTATTCCGTAAAGCGTTTATCGCCATAGTCGAATCAAGACCCGACACTGTCAGTCTATCGCTTTTTTTGAATTCTTTAAAGTGATTTTTTTTCCTGAAAACTGGCAGATTTCAAGGGTCAGCTGCAGCTTACTTTTTTATTAAAAAAAGATTTTTTTTTAATTTAAAAACTAAATGATACACCAAAAATATACCATTTGCGTTTTAGACTAAAGAAAAACAAATTTTATAAGTTGCCAAATGTTAAAGACGCTTCTCTTTGTTTTGATCTTCTGTTTACCTTTTTGGGGTTGCGAAAAAGATTCACAATCATCCAAACCCAATCCACAATCCATGGAACCCCTCGTAACACTTCATGAAGTGTTAGCAAAAAATCTTACTCAAGAACATGAATTTACAGCAGAGACCCAGAGCTATTGCACAGTTCAGGTAAGGGGTCGGGTAGAAGGAATTCTTCTGAAACGCCATTTCCAAGAAGGCCAACCCGTGAAACAAGGGGATCTTCTGTTCACGATAGATCCGCGTCCTTTTGAAGCAAAGGTTCAAAAGGCACGCGCTTTCCTGGCTGAAACCAAAGCAACCTATGGAAATGCAAAAAAAAATCATCTGCGTCTTCAATCCCTCGCCAAGCAAAAGGCTGTCAGCCAAAAAGAAGCTGATGAAGCAGAAGCAACAGCTTTGGTTGCTGAAGCAAATGTTCAATCTGCTGAAGCCCAGCTGAAAGAAGCCATCCTTAATTTAGAGTATACGACTATCTATTCCCCCCTTTCAGGTGTCACGTCGATCTTCCAGAAAAACGAAGGAGATCTGGTGATTCCAGGAACTGGAGAAAGCAGCCTTCTCACCCAAATCACCCAGCTAGACCCTATTTATGTTAATTTTTATGTGACGGATAAAGAGCTTCAGGAGTCTCGAAGTTTATTTCAAAAAAGAAGCCCCGAAGAAAGTCCTTTAACAGCTAAGCTTTTTTTATCAGATGGCTCCCCCTATTCAGAAGCAGGCGTTATAACCTTTTCAGACCCGTTGATGCGTAAAGAAACAGGAACGTTTTTGATGCGGGCGACCTTTCCAAACCCCCACCACCTTTTAAAACCAGGCCAATTCGTAAAGCTTAAGGTTCAAAGCCCTCCCATCCCCCAAGCCATGGTGATCCCGCATCGCAGTGTGGTTCAAAAAGGCGACCAATACCTGGTTTTTGTCCTGGGAGCAGATTTAAGCGTGTCGCCCCGCGTGATTAAAGGCAAAGCCTTGAAAGATAACTTGTTTTGGGCGAAAGAAGGTCTAAACCCTGGAGAAAAAATTGTCTTAGACGGCGTTCTCAGACTGAAGCCTGGGATGAAGGTCACCGTCACGCCACCACCGTCAACACCTTCTCAAGAACCCAAAAAATTATAAAAAAAGTTAGCAAAAACGCACATGTTCGAATTTTTTATCAGACGCCCCATTCTTTCTTGTGTGCTCTCTGTGGTCATTGTTTTGGTCGGGCTTGCTTGCCTACTGAAGCTCCCCATTGATATTTTTCCACCCATCGCGCCCCCAACTGTTTTTATAAGCACAAGCTATCCCAGCGCCAGCGCAGAAACCCTTTCTAAAACAG
>JBOFKH010000092.1:0-1080 GCA_051657225.1 Alphaproteobacteria bacterium | reverse complement strand
AACTTGTTCTCGATCATCCGCTTCCATTTTTTGAAACCTTTTTCGTAAGCTTCTATGAGCCGATCTCTCAGGTGATTTTTGGCATCATCAGGAGACGCGATCGCAGACACATTCTTTTCAAGCCATGCCATCCCCTTCTCAAATAGTTCCAAATCCTCGCTAAAGCCTAAATCCGCAAGGTTGTTCGTCGCATAAATCCGCAAGTGGCGAGGGGCAATCCGGCCATCACGGGTTAAGGCTTTCGTTCGCTCATCAATACCGTCCAGCAAAAATAAGTCTTGTTTTGTTAGCTCTCTGGCTGCCCTAGTTGCCTTGGTTTGATTCAACGCATCAACGCAGCCCGATCTGACCTCTGCGTCAAAAGTCAGGGTTTCTGAAGACGCAGATCTGGAAAAGTCGGCCATTCCTTCTTCCAAGGTTTTTCCGATCGCATTAAACTGATCCTCGGAAAGAGAATAGCTAATGCCTTTACACTCAAACACCCAAACAACAATAAGCTGACCTATGGCATTTTCTTGAAGATACGCACCAAAATCAAGCCCATCAAGGCAAAAGCGGAGCATTTTTGCTAGATGGATTTTATCCTCAATAGGATGGACGACCTCCTTTTGCTTTTTGAGGTTTTCCCTTGTTCTAGTGCCAATTTGAGGTTTAACCTTTTTGGAAAAGTCTAAGTCTTCCTTAAAAAAAGTTTGGTTGGCTACGATTACTTTTGGGGGAGCGTGCATGCTACCAAGTTTTTTCCAAGGGCGTCCGTGAAATAAAGCCAAGTAAGAAGTAAGAAGCGTAAAGGCAATGACGGTATACAAAACCGGATCTTGGGGGTGCCCTGTTGCGCTAAGAATCGCAAACAAAAGCAGCAAGGGGATGAACGATCCTACTATGGGGAGAATCAAAGTAACAGGGACAATAAAAGATTGCCCCTTAGCGTAAGAAGCCTTGAACGAAATTTCGTTTGAGTCCGCCAATTTATCCTCCTACAGCAGAGCCACCGCCAGCCCCAAACATTCCACTAGCCACCAACCACGCAAGGACGCCACCGCCAAGTAAAATAAGCCCAATCATTGCAAAAATGTTCAG
>JBOFKH010000091.1:0-1207 GCA_051657225.1 Alphaproteobacteria bacterium | reverse complement strand
AGATAAGAAAGAGGTAAATAAAGACATGTTATCAACCGGACAAGAAAATGGTAAATAAGGAAGAGGTAAATAAAGACAGGGTAGTTTAGACAAGAAAATGGTAAATAAGGAAGAGGTAAATAAAGGCAGTGAATCTTTTCATTATTATATATTTTTACTTTTTTCCATTTTCCATTTTTTTCTTTTTCACTAATTATATTACTTAAAATATCAACCCAAATTGCATTATTTTCTTTTTCCAAATTCCATAACATCAAAATCAAAAATCACATTTGCTCACAAGCTTGCTCTGGTACTGGCTCTGTGGCATCTTTTGTTTGGTGTCACAATTTCCAATTTCTCAGAACACTCTCCACAGAGTCCATAGCTACACTCGGGCCTGTCTGTGTTTGCTCCAATTTTACAAAGGCGTACCTGGCAATCTCTAGCAGACCACTCTTCAATAGAACAATCTTCCTTTTTCTTTAGGCAGAATTGCCTAATGCAAACAGAGCAATGCTTCGGAAAGTATTTAGATTTGCTCAAATACTTTGTTTCAAAGTATGCATTGTGGCCTCCATTGCCATAGTTCACGAATCCCCTAATATCACTATGATCACACTCACTGTGGACACATTGCTTCCTAGGAGAGCTTCTCCGTGTAGGGGTAGTTGTAGCAGCAGGGGTTGTACTCCGGATAGTTGCAGTCTTTGTTGGTGCAGGCGAAGGAGGAACAACAGGGCTTAGCTTTTTTGCAGGCTTCTTGGCATTCTTCTTGGTTCGTGGCTTCTTGGTTGGTTTCTTTATTTGTGAAGATATGAGTTGTGGTCCATAAATAAAGGTTACACAAACGATGATTGTTTTTTTACCTTAATAACCACTGGAGATTGATCCCTCTTTCTCGTATCAGATTTCTGGGGCATAGCTTTCCTTAGCAATCCATTAAGTGCCTGGATGGGGACTACATTAACAGTTGCAGTGGAAACTGTCCCACTTTCAGTTTGATTTGTTTCATCTAATACATTTGTATTGCAACAGGAGACATGTGAAGGAAATTCTCTTCAAGTCATGTTTACAGTTTTCAAAACTTACCAATGGTCATGGTAGCAGGCTCGTGAATGGTAGCAGCCTCGTCAAAGGTAGCAGCCTCCTTAGCAGGCTCCTCAGGCTCGT
Source organism: Alphaproteobacteria bacterium (assembly GCA_051657225.1). Classification (GTDB taxonomy): domain Bacteria; phylum Pseudomonadota; class Alphaproteobacteria; order Holosporales; family JBOFFI01; genus JBOFFI01. The sequence goes on along the minus strand of JBOFKH010000091.1, from coordinate 55 downwards.
CAATGGTAGCAGGCTCCTTAGCAGGCTCCTCAGGCTCGTCAATGGTAGCAGGCTC
>JBOFKH010000090.1:0-1571 GCA_051657225.1 Alphaproteobacteria bacterium | reverse complement strand
TCTCCGAAAAAAAGCTTCTCGCCCGTGGAAGGGTGGCGGGTAAAGGCAACCCCCGTTGCAGATTCATTGCCTTGGTTACCAAAGACCATCGCCTGAATAATGACCGCTGTCCCCCAGCCTTCTGGGATATGGTAGAAGGAGCGATAGGCCATAGCACGGGGGTTCATCCAGCTTCTCAAGACAGCTTTGATGGCACCCCAAAGCTGTGCGTAGACGTCTTGGGGAAAAGAGCTTCCGCTGATCTGGAAAATTTTTGCTTTATAAGCCTCAATGATATCGCGCAAGTCTTCCGCAGAAAGCTCATGGTCTTCGCTGACCTTGCGAACAGCTTTATACTGATTCAAAATTTCTTCAAAAGGGTGAAGACTTAAGCCAAGCACCACATTGCTGTACATCTGAATAAAGCGGCGATAGCTATCATAGGCAAAGCGTGCATCGTTTGAGAGGTTTTTGAGGCTCTCTACGGTGGTATCATTAAGCCCTAGGTTGAGGATGGTGTCCATCATCCCAGGCATAGAAGCCTTGGCGCCGGAGCGAACGGAAATGAGCAGAGGATTATCGGTTCCGCCTAATGCAGCCCCTTTTCCCACGTGGGCTTCTATCTGTTTTAACGCTGCCAAAACTTGGTTTTGCAGGCCCTCGGGATAAGCTTCTTGGTTCTGATAAAAAAAGGTACACACAGGGGTTGAAAGGATAAAACCTGGAGGAACTGGCAGGCCTAATTGAGTCATTTCTACCAAACCAGCCCCCTTGCCACCCAGTAGATCTTTTGTAGAAAGGGCACTTTCAATCTGGTACTCAGAAAAACCGTAAACCCATTGTGTCATCTTATCCCTCCAACATTGAAAAATCAGCCAACGGCTGGATGAGCTCTCGAACCCTTGCAAGAAGCGCCAAGCGATTTTGTCGCAGCGCCGGGTCAGACGCATTGACAACCACATGCTCAAAAAATTCCTGGATCGGCGCAACCAGGCTTTGTACAGCCTGAAGCTGCACCCTCCATTCAGATTGTGCGGCACACACACCTTGAACCTGTGAGACAGCATGCCAAAGCTCTTTTTCAGCCGCATCTAAAAGGGAAGCTTCCTGAAACAGAATCGACGTATAAACCGTGTGGTGTTTAGCTTCTTCCGTTTGGAGCATGGAAAGAACCCGCTTGAAAGCTGCAACCAGTTGGATACCCTGATCTGTTTTCAAAAAAGAGGATATATAAAGGATTTTTTCGTGGCAGGCTTTAAGCGAATCTAAATCACCCCGCTGAGGCTTTAAAACTGCTTCTATAAGATCATGGGGAATGTTTTGTTCCTTCAACAGGTGGCGTAGCCTGTCTTCTAAAAATGCTGTCAGCTTCCCAAGAAGATCAGGAAGGGCAAAGCCTCCAGGCGTAGCCGCATACGGACTATATAGGTTGTAAGCTTCATGGATAAGGGCTTCTAAAGGAAAAGATTTTGGGTAGGCGAGGATCAGTTGGAGCAGACCCGAAGCCGCGCGCCGAAGGGCCAGCGGGTCTTTGGAGCCCGTTGGAATCTGGCCAATTTTGAAAAAACCGACGAGGGTATCCAAGCGATCTA
>JBOFKH010000089.1:0-3058 GCA_051657225.1 Alphaproteobacteria bacterium | reverse complement strand
CCCACCATCTGTTCGGCAGCTTTTTCAAGAATCTCCGGTGAGGAAATCCAGTGGTTCAGCAAAGCCGCTATTTTTTCTGGAGTAAGGTCTGCCTGGGGAAACATCCATCCCCCACCGCTTTCCACAATATACGCTGCGTTCGTGGTTTGGTGATCATCCATGGCCCAGGGATAGGGAACCAAAAAACAGGGCCTTCTCACAACGCTGAGCTCTGCAAGGGTCGACGCCCCTGATCTGCCAAAAACTATGTGGCTTTGAACCAGTGCCTGAGCCATGTCCTGAACAAACGGGGTTAAAGTGACCTCAGCTTGGGTTTGCTGCTGATAGGCTTTTTCAAGAGACTCAAGGTTCCCTTGGGGACATTGGTGCACAATCTGAAGCTGCTTCTGAATCTCAGGGGGAAGCTTTGAAATGGCCGTTGGTAAAACCGTTCCCCAAACTGTTGCCCCCTGGCTTCCGCCCAAGACCAACAGATGGAAAGGTTCGCCTTGGGCGCGCCTGGGATAGGGTGTATTGGCAACGGCTTCAATGTTGGGGCGAACAGGCAAGCCCGTGATCTCTTGGGCGACGCGCGAAGAAGGCTGACGTGGCGCCAGGTCCCAAACAGGAAAAGTGATGGCGAGGGTTTCTGCTAGATAAGACAAAAGGTGATTGGTTTTTCCTAACACACGATCTGCCTGATGAATGCCCCTTGGAATACGTAATACCCAAGCCGCCAAAAGAACGGGCAGGGTTGCGAGCCCCCCAAAGCCCCAAACGACCTGGGGTTTGAAAGCATACAAAAACCGTAAAGACTGAAAAAAACTGCGCCCAAGAAACAGCAGCTTTCCGAAATAGCCTTTGGAACTTGGGGATGCAAAGGTTAAAACTGTTTCAAAAGTTGATCCATGGGCAAAACGAGCCCCCCTTTCGTCCGTAAGCAGAACAACCCGAGCGGGGTGAAGCGCCCTTGCAACAGCCTCTGCAGGGAATAAATGCCCTCCGGTTCCCCCCGCTGCTAAAACAACGCGTATGGGCTCAGCTATGGGTTTAGTGGCTTCCACGGTCAAGGGAGCCCCTCAATTCGGCGTCGGGTGAGACTTAACAACATCCCCATACCGATAGAGATCGCCAGCAGAGAAGAGCCTCCATAGCTGATAAAAGGCAGGGTCATCCCCTTAGGCGGAATAAGGTGAAGGGTGGAAGCCATGTTGATGATAGCTTGAAGGCCCAGCTGACACGCCAGGCCAGCCGTTGCGAGAAGCGCAAATAAGTCGTGTTCTTGGAACAGCTTAAACAGACAGCGCAAAACGATGAAAGCATAGATCAACACAATGCCTAAACAGAAAAGGATCCCGAATTCTTCAGCTCCCACAGCAAAGATGAAATCAGCATGGGCATCAGGAAGGCACTTTTTAACGGTTCCCTCCCCGGGGCCTTGTCCCAAAAACCCTCCCCGGGAAAAAGCTTCAAGGGATTGATGAACCTGAAATTGACCGCCAAACCGGTCACCTTCTCCAGCGTTTAAAAAACGATCAATGCGAGAGGTTACATGAGGAAACAAAAGGTAGGCACCTAACAACCCGCCTGCCCCTGATAAAGCAAAAAGGACAACCCAAACCATAGAAAGCCCCGTCAGGAAAAATTGAACAAACCAGACGGTTGTTGTCAGAACCACCATGCCTAAATCAGGTTGTAACATAAACAGCACCACTGTGAGGCCATAAAGGAACATCGCCACAAGGTTTCCTGGAAAAGCCGGGTCTTTTTTTTGCTCTGAAAACATCCAAGCACATAAGATAATCAGGGCTGGTTTTATGAATTCAGAAGGCTGAAGCGAAAAGCCTAGCACATTCATCCAACGCCTTGCCCCTTTTATCTCTGCCCCCACCACAAGGACTGCCACCAAGAGGCAGAGGCTAAACCCGAATAGCATAAGGGCCAAACGGCGTATTTGTCGCAAATTCAAGAGAGATATACCAACCATCAAAAGAACTGAAGGGAAAAATAAAATCAAGTGACGCTTAACAAAGTAAAATGTGCTCCAGGCGTGCTGTTGAGCCACCGCAGGGCTGGCAGCAAGCACAAAGAGCACGCCGACACCGAGCAAAAGAAAAAGCGAGACAAGAATCCACCAATCCACGGTCCACCACCACTTGCCGAGGGGGGTACGGTTTGACCGTGACAAATCAAATACTGACATGATAGTTCAACATCTTCGATTTCAAAAGTGCCTAAAGAAGATACTGTAACGCCGAATTGAATTGTCGCAAATAGTTTTTTTGGGATACAGAATTTTTTGCCCGAGAAGATTGGTGTGCCTTGTTCGCGGAGTTTGTAGTGCAGGTCGGTCATCCTGCCAACCTATTTGGACAAAAAGTAATATTTGACAAATTATTGGACAAGACACGATAAATCATTATAATAATTTTGATTTATTGAATGGAGTTAGGTTTTATGTCTGACAAATTGACCCAAAAGACGCTTTTAAAGCTTGCTTTTGTTGCCTTATTGACCTCTCATGTTGCCCTGGCAGGATCAGGTTTTCAAAGCGATCAAGCCAAAGATGAAACAAGCCGCCCCTCCAACGCGGTGCTAGCACCCCTTGCTACGCCTGCTGGCCAGCTGTCCTTTGAGATGATTCCAGCGGAAATCATCAAATTGATCCTTGAGAGGCTTGCAAACCCTGATCTCAAAAATATGCGTTCGGTTGAAAAAAAACTGAGAGATTTGGTCACGCCGCTTCTCACCGACATTAAAATCCCAAGCAACCTTCCAGACGTGGGACAGTTTAAAAAATTCTTTGAAAATTTAACAACGGTTAAATTTTGGGAAGACAAAAAGCCTTCAGAGGCTTTCGTGAACCTTTTTCGCCACGCGCCGATAAAGACTCTGAACCTGGCATCGATCACAATGATCAACCCAGAGAGCCTTAAAACCCTAGGATCCATTTTGCCCTTTTCTCTTGAAAGTCTTGACCTGAGAGATAAAAACGTAGGAGTCGAAGGGGCGAATGCCCTGGCCCAAAATCTTCCAGCTACCCTTCTGGGACTTTATCTGCACAATAACAACATTGGAG